>NZ_JAIRBP010000020.1:0-60614 GCF_021151495.1 Halomonas sp. IOP_31
CTGCGTCAGCCAGGCACGCAGCAGTGACAACAACCGACCATCGCTGAGCCGTTCCTCAACACGGCTCATGAGGCGGTCATGCGGGATGCTGTCGAAGTAACCCTGCAGGTCGGCGTCGACCACCCAGGTCATGCCGGCCTTGAGGCCATCATCGACGGCCCGCAAGGCGTCCTTGCAGCCTCTTCCTGGTCGGAAGCCATAGCTCATCGGCAGGAACTCGTGCTCGAGAATCGGTTCGATGACACGCTTGAGCGCCGCCTGAACGATGCGGTCCTTGACGGTAGGGATACCCAACGGGCGTGTCTTGCCGTCGCTTTAGCCGCCACCCCAGCGCGACGGGTGCGTTTCAGGCTTCGCTGTCTCCCAGCAAGCTCGCCACCTGACCCGGCCGAATCGAGTTCGTCATCCTACGGACCGCCAGTTCGCCTCCGGTTGCTCTCCACCCCGCCTCGCGGCGACGCAGTTACCTTCGACTACGGGGCCATGGCTTACCCCGACTCGGACTTCCACCGAGTTGTGTGCACGCCTTCACGGGCGCACTGGGAGGGAACTTGTTCCCGATTGGCGCCGCCAGGCGCCCGGCATGGCTCCCACGAAACCCGGCTCGGATGGCCAAGGGAGCCTGGCTGATGGCTATCGTGGGAGGGAACTTGTTCCCGATTGGCGCCGCCAGGCGCCCAGCATGGCTCCGGCAGTCTAGCGGGTGATCCGGCGCGCCCGAAACGACCGCCCCTTGATCCGCCCGTTGGCGAGCTGATCGAGCGCGGCCCGGGCGATATCGCGCTCGACGGCGACGAAGGCGCTGCGCTCGGTGACCTGGATCTTGCCGACCTGGTCACCGGCGATACCGCCCTCGCCGGTCAATGCGCCAAGGATATCCCCCGGGCGCACCTTGTCCTTCTTGCCGGCGCCGAGCTGCAGCGTCGCCATGCCCGGCGTGAACGGCTGCGGATTGCCGCGCAATGCCGGCAGCGGCTCGCAGGTCAGCGCCTCGCCGAGAAACTCGCCGAGCTTGTCGAGCCGGTAGAGTTCATTGTCGGCGACCAGGGTGCAGGCCACGCCGCGTCCGCCGGCCCGGCCGGTGCGGCCGATGCGGTGGATGTGGACCTCGAGCTCGCGGGCGATCTGATGATTGAACACCGCATCCAGCGCGTCGATGTCCAGCCCGCGTGCCGCCACGTCGGTGGCGACCAGGATCGACACGCTCTTGTTGGCGAACATCACCAGGATGCGATCGCGGTCGGGCTGCTCCAGGTCGCCGTTGAGCGCCAGCGCGGAAAAGCCCGTCGCGTTCAGGGCATCGGCGACCTGCTGGGTCTCGCGCTTGGTGTTGCAGAACACCACGCTGGATTCCGGACGATGGCTGAGCAACAGCCGCTGCAGCGCCGGCACGCGCGCTTCCTCGTCGGCGATCCGGTAGAAGTGCTGGCGGATAGTGGTATCGTCGTGGGTCGAGGCGACCTTGACATTCAGCGGCTCGCTCATCAGGCGCGCGGCGATCGGCCGGATGCCCTCGCCATAGGTGGCGCTGAACAGCAGCGTCTGGCGCGAGGCCGGCGCCTGGCCGACGATCGCCTCGATCGCCGCCTGAAAGCCCATGTCGAGCATGCGGTCGGCTTCGTCCAGCACCAGTGTGGTCAGCGCGTCGAGCGTCAGCGAGCCCTTGCGCAGGTGCTCCTCGATCCGCCCCGGCGTGCCCACCACCACATGCGCGCCGTGCTCCAGCGAATCGCGCTGCGGCTTGAACGGCGCCCCGCCGCACAGCGTCAGCACCTTGACGTTGCTGAGCCCGCGCGCCAACCGGCGCAGCTCGCCGGCGACCTGGTCGGCCAGCTCGCGAGTCGGGCACAAGACCAGGCCCTGCACGTGGAATGCCTTGATCTCGAGCCTTGACAGCAGCCCCAGACCGAACGCCGCGGTCTTGCCCGAGCCGGTCTGGCCCTGACCGATCACGTCGCGCCCGGCGAGAATCGCCGGCAGGCTCTCGGCCTGGATCGGCGTCATGGCGTGATAGCCCAGCGACTCCAGGGTGGCGAGCAGTTCGGGCGCCAGCGGCAGGGTGGCGAAAGCGGATTGAGGGGGCAGATCGGACACGGGCAAATCCTGTAACGTGGCGGCAGAACGGGCGGCGGGTGCGCGAGGCGTCGACGGATGGAGGCTTTGCAATGGCGACCGGCGCGAGAATAGCAGAATCGCCGCGCGGCTGTCCGGTTATCGGCCGGGGTGAACGAGGACGCCGCTCTACCACGAAAGAAAGCCTGCCACAGTGCGGCGATGTTGCGTAAAATCCAGGCGTCGATGACAACCTGACAGGACACAGACATGGGTAGGGCCTTCCAGAACCGCAAGGAATCCATGGCCAAGACGGCCGACGCCAAGACCAAGGTGTACAGCAAGTACGGCCGCGAAATTTACGTCTGCGCCAAGTCCGGCGGCACCGACCCGTCCGGCAACCTGGCGTTGCGCGGGCTGATCGATCGCGCCAAGAAGGACCAGGTCCCCTCGCACGTGATCGACAAGGCGCTCGACAAGGCCAAGGGCAGCGGCGGCGAGGATTTCTCGCCGGCGCGCTACGAAGGCTTCGGGCCCGGCAACTGCATGGTGATCGTCGAGTGCCTCACCGATAACCCCAACCGCACCTTCGGCGACGTGCGCGTGTGCTTCAACAAGACCAGGGGCAAGATCGGCACCCCCGGCAGCGTCAGCCACATGTTCGATCACAGCGCGATCCTCGCTTACCCCGGCGAGGACGAGGAGGCGGCGCTCGAGGCGCTGATGGAAGCCGATGTCGAGGTCACCGACATCGAGAACGAAAACGGCCGGATCACCGTGTTCGCCCCGCACACCGACTACGCCAAGGCCAAGCAGGCGCTGACCGACGCCTTCGGCGAACTCGACTTCGAGATCGACGAGATCCAGTTCCTGCCGCAGACCACCACCCCGGTCGAGGGCGAGGACGTCGCGCTGTTCGAGAAGATGCTCGACATGCTCAACGATCTGGACGACGTGCAGAACGTCTACCACAACGCCGAAGTGACCGAGCCGGCGTAAGCTCTCTCGGCCGGGTCCATTCTCTCCCGGCAACCCGCTCCTTTCAGTGCTGAAAGAGCCCGGCTCATGCGAGCCGGGCTCTTTGCTTACCACCGCCTGGCCATCGCTCGTGCCGGCTCTCTTGGCCAACTCCATGCGCGCTGACTAACCTGAGCATGAAGTCCGCCTAACGGATTTCGCCGAGCAAGAGGTGGCGTCGCCGGAACGGCCCCTATGTCATGACAGGAGGTTGAACGATGCCCGCCAAATCCGAAGCCCAGCAAATGGCCGCCGGAGCCGCACTGGCCGCCAAGCGTGGCAAGAAGAAAGCCAGTGAACTGGAAGGTGCCGCGAAGTCGATGTACGACTCCATGGATGAAGACGAGTTGGAGAAGATGGCTTCGGCCAAGCAGAAGGACAAGCCGAAACACAATTCGAAGTCCTGATCGCGCAAAGCCAGCGACGCCGCCGGGCGACCCTGGTGGCGTTTGTCACTGGACGAGCGGTTTTCGCAGGATCGGGCATGAACCCGACAGAATCGAGCCAACCGCCAGCCGCCCAGCGAACCATACTCAGAGGCGTTGTCCCCGTCTGGTCTCAGACGGATATTTCAGCCCTCCCGCACAGGAGCCACTGCATGCGTTACAGACAATTCGGCAATACCGGTTTGTTCGTCTCCGAGCTCTGCCTCGGCACCATGACCTTCGGCGGCGAAGGCGAACTGTGGAGCCAGATCGGCGACCTGCAACAGGCTGATGCCGACAAGCTGATCGGCCGCGCCTTCGACGCCGGCATCAACTTCATCGACACCGCCGACGTCTATTCGCAGGGCCAATCGGAGGTGATCACCGGCCAGGCCTTGAAGAATCTCAACATCGCTCGCGACGAGGTGGTCGTGGCCACCAAGGTGTTCGGCGAGACCGGGCCTGGCGTGAATGCCCGCGGCCTGACGCGCTATCACATCATGGAGGGCGTGAAAGCCAGCCTGAAACGGCTGCAGCTCGACCACATCGACCTTTATCAGGTCCACGGCTTCGACCCGGCCACGCCGATCGAGGAGACCGTTCGGGCGCTCAACACGCTGGTCGAGCATGGTCATGTGCGCTACATCGGCGTCTCCAACTGGGCAGCCTGGCAGATCATGAAGGCGTTGGGCATCGCCGAGCGCCATGGTCTGGCGCGCTTCGAATCGCTGCAGGCGTACTACACGCTGGCCGGACGCGACCTGGAGCGCGAAATCGTGCCGCTGCTGCAGAGCGAGAATCTCGGCCTGATGGTCTGGAGCCCGCTCGCCGGCGGCTTGCTGAGCGGCAAGTACGGTCGCGACAAGCAGGCCGAAGCCGGCAGCCGCCGGACCACCTTCGACTTCCCGCCGGTCGCTGTCGAGCGCGCCTACGACTGTATCGAGGTGATGCAACGCATCGCCGGAGCGAAGGGCGTCTCCGTCGCCCAGATCGCGCTCGCCTGGCTGCTTCATCAACGCGCGGTGACCAGCGTGATCGTCGGCGCCAAGCGCATCGACCAGCTCGACGACAACATCGCCGCCGCCGAGGTTGGGCTGAGCGATGAGGAACTCGCCGAACTGCACGGCGTCAGCGCATTGCCCCCCGAGTACCCCGGCTGGATGTTCGAACGCCAGGGCGAATACCGGCGCCAGCAGATCGCTCAGTCGCACCAGCGCTGAACGAGGCACACCACCGACGCCCGGCTTGGCCATGCGCCGGACGCGGGTCTTGACGCGGCGCCAAGCGTCCGCTCGGGCCGGGCCAGCCGCCGGGCGGATTGACTTCACGCGTGCGGCAACGGCCGGATGACACGGCATGGATTGCCCGCGGCCACGACATTGGCCGGCAGGTCGCGCGTGACCACGCTGCCCGCGCCCACGACGGTGTTTTCGCCGATGCTCACGCCCGGGCATACGATGGCCCCGCCGCCCAGCCAGACGCCGTCGGCGATGGCCACCGGCAAGGCATATTCCAGGCCGGCGCGCCGCTGTATCGGCTCCAGCGGGTGCGTCGCGGTATAGATATGTACACCCGGTGCGAGTTGAACCTCATCGCCGAGGGTGATCCGATTGCAGTCGAGCAGCACGCAGTCGTAGTTCACGAAGCAGCGTTTGCCGAGGATAATATTGAAGCCATAGTCGCAGCGCAGGGCGGGCCGTACCACCGAACCCACGCCGAACCCGCCGAACAAGGCCGAGAGCAGCGCCTGACGCTTTCCAGCCGCATCGGCGGGCGTGGCATTGAACGTGGCCAATAGCGCCTGGGCGTCCAGATGCGCCGCCTGCAAGTGCGGATCCTCGGCATTGTAGAGCTCACCCGCCAGCATCCTCGCCCGCTGGTCATTCCGCATCGTCATTGCCCCGCTCCGTTGGCCCTGGTCTGGAAAGGCACTTTAGCGCAATTGACGGTGGCTGGGTGAAAGACCCAACTTACCCCTGTATCCAAAATGCAACACTACAACTCGTTGAAATCTATAATTTCATATAATTTACGCTTATTTATGTCTCTTTTTGGAGACGCTTATCCGATGCTTTGTGCAACAACTCCCTTCACTTTGTCTAACGGCCTCGCCAATAAATATTTATCTTGCTGTATTTGATATAAAATTATGCAAGTTGGCATCAATCTCGCATTGCAAGGACATGGCTGAAGAGGCAGCTTGCAAAGCGCCTTTTCAGTAACAGGAGGTCCTTGATCTCGCTAAGGATTGGCGGGCCAGGGAAGGAACCCGGCAAGGACGCCTCCTTTTTACCGCTGGACGCCGAGCATCATGGCGACCAGCCAGCAAGACCCTTCAGTTCCCTGCGTACCTTGGGCCGCCCTGCGGCCCATTTTTTTGTGCCTGCGTTTTACGCGCGTCCTGATGGTCCGGGCTCGTACGCTTCTCGTCCGGGCGCTGGCACGCCGGAGTCTTGCTATTCTTTTACTCACCGAAGCGGTGCTGTACCGTGAGGTAAAATGAGAGTCCCGTTCCCACTGAATGAGAAAAACAAGCCATGGACGAGCATCAGCAGCCAGCGAGCAATTCCCAACAATCCTTGCGCCGCCAGTTCGTCCTGTTCGCCAGCAACTTCTTCAAACACCCGAAGATGCTGGGCTCGATCATCCCCAGCTCACCCTTTCTGGTGAGACGCATGCTGGGTCACGTCGACTGGGAACGCACTCGAGTGCTGGTCGAATACGGCCCTGGCATCGGCACCTTCACGAGGGAAATCCTGCGCCAGATGCACCCTGATGCAGTGCTGCTGGTGATCGAAACCAACAAGGATTTTGTCGAGTACATCAACAGCGCCTACGCGGACCCGCGGATGCAGGTCGTGCACGGTTCGGCAGCCGATATTCAGCGGGTGCTGGGTGAACGCGGTCTCGGTGCGGTCGACTACGTGATCGCCGGCATCCCTTTCAGTACGCTGCCCGCCGCCATGCGGGAAAGCATCCTCGATGCGACGCGCCAGGTGATCTCGCCGGATGGCACCTTCCTGCTCTACCAGTTCTCGCCCAATATCCTGCCCGCGCTACGCAAGACCTTCTCCAAGGTGACGCGAGAGTTCGAACCGATGAACTTCCTGCCCGCGCATTTCTATCGCTGCAGCCCGTAGCGTGCAGGGCCGTTGGTCAGCGGACGGAGCTGAACTGACCCGCCACAGCGTGTTACCCATGGCGTCGGCAACCAACGTCCGCCCGGCCGTCGATGGCCGCAATCCCTGGCATCCACCAACAAGCGCGCTAAACCAGGCCATGGCGGCATCCTCGTGTGCTATTCATCGGACCGAAACCTCGACCATGCGGCAAACTACCTGGCAAGCTCATATCAGCAACATGGCGAACCGACGTGAGCCCTGGCTACTGCGCTGAAACTCGGTATGATCAGGGTGCATCATTTTTTCATGCGGAGCGGACACCACGAGCAATCATTCTTACCAAGCCAGCACCGGAGGTTCTCATGAAGGTATACAGACCTGAATGGCAGTGCACGTTTAACGTAAACGACGGCGCGGAAGAATCGGCCAACTTAAAAGAGCGCCTCGCCTGGTTCATTCGAGCGCTTGCCGACAAGCTGGACGGTGGCGGTAGAACGCTCAAGATCGACTGCAGCATCTCTCCGCAGGTGAGCCGCCAGGATATCGACACCTGCCTGGGCAAGGGCTTCGAAGTCGCCCAAGGGTTGCTCACCCAGCTCGCCCATCAGGCCGCCTGCGAAGACGTCATGCGTCACGCCAAGGCGGACCTGTTCAAGGAAGACTATCAGCGCCAACGGTAATCCTAAGCATAGCGTAGCAAGTGCACCCCACCCGGCTTGGCCGGCTGGGGTGTTTCGTTTGGGCCGGACTCGAGACACCCGCGAGTGACTACTGATCGCACCCGCGACGCGTTACCAGCGCCGCGAATAGCCGAACCATCGTTTAGGATCGCATCGGTCTTTGCAATGGCGGTGCGAATTCAAGATCCTGCTCATGGAGTCGTTAATACCATTGACTGAGCAAGTGTCATGCGTGACGTTGCTCGGTAGCACCTCGGCCCAGTTGGATGCTAGAGAGCCCAGCCCGGCTTGCGCAACGTCGCCGCGAAGGCGGAGGAGAACAAGAGATGGATAGAGCCACTCTGGATAGAGTTCATATGTCGATCGAACTGCCCAACGACGCCGCCATGTCGCCCCCTCCGCTCGGCGACGCCGCGAACGGCGCTTGCGCCTCCGAAACGGCCCTGGCCGGCCGACTGGCGCGCGCCAAGGCCAACCTCGACCGCCTGGAGCGTGACGTCGCCTCGAAGGATCACAGCGCGCTGGCGGCGGCGCGGGTCGAATTTACCCTGGCTTCACGAGCGCTGGCCGATGAACTCATCTCACGAGGGCTGCACGCCTCTCTCCACGGCGCCTGAAGCGATTGCCGGCGCCGGCAAAGCTGGTTACTATCCCAACGCCAACCGGCCCCTCATCGCATCGATGGACGCAAGACTCGCTAGCCGAGCACAATGAGGCAAGACCATGGGAAGTCAATCCCGTCCGTTTCTCCGCTGCTGCCTGGCAGCCCTGATCCTGGCCGGCTCGGTCGGGAATACCCAGGCCAGCGACGCCGCCGGCAAGACCCAACGAGGCGTCGCATCCTACTACAGCGACAGCCTGCAGGGCGCCAGCACCGCCAGCGGCGAACCATTCGACCAGCAGGCGCTGACCGCGGCGCATCCCGACCTGCCCTTCGGCACCAGGGTACGGGTGTCGCGGGCCGATACCGGTCAGAGCGTCGAAGTGCTGATCAACGACCGTGGTCCCTTCGTCAAGGGCCGGATCATCGATCTTTCCAAACGCGCCGCCAAGAAGCTCGGCATGCTCAAGCGGGGCACCGCGCCGGTGCTGGTCACTCAGATCAACTGACGCCGAACAGCCCTACCGCGACCAGCACAGCACCTTACAGGCCTTAACCTGCAGCCGTTCCAGTGTTCGTGGCCGAGCGAAGCTTTCGTGACCGACGAAACACAGCGCCCGGCACCAGAGATGATGCCGGGCGTCGTGATCGTATCGAGCGTGCGTCGGTTCAGCCTTGCGCCTCGCGCTTGTCCTGCGTTCTCAGCTCGAAGTCGCTGGCATCGTGGCGCTCGTGGAGCTGGGTCTCAAGCTCGCCGAAGGTACGGTTGACCATGCGCCCGCGCTGCACCGCCGGGCGGGCGTCGATCTCCTTCGCCCACCGCATCACGTGCGCGTATTCCTGCACCTGCAGGAACTCCGCCGCGTCGTAGAGCCGCCCCAGCACCAGCTGGCCGTACCACGCCCAGTTGGCGATATCGGCGATGGTGTACTCGTCACCGGCCAGATAGCGAGTCTCGGCCAGGCGCCGGTCGAGCACGTCGAGCTGACGCTTGGTCTCCATCGCGTAGCGGTCGATGGGGTACTCGAGCTTCTCCGGGGCATAGGCATAGAAATGGCCAAAGCCACCGCCCAGGAACGGCGCGCTGCCCATCTGCCAGAACAGCCAGTTGAGGGCTTCGGTGCGCGCGGCATGCGCCTTGGGCAGCAAGGCATCGAACGTCTCGGCGAGATACAGCAGGATCGAGCCTGACTCGAACACCCGGGTGGGCTCCGGCGTGCTGTAGTCCATCAAGGCGGGGATCTTGGAGTTCGGGTTGACCGCGACGAAGCCGCTGCCGAACTGATCGCCCTCGCCGATATCGATCAACCAGGCATCGTATTCGGCGCCTTCGTGGCCGAGCGCCAACAGCTCCTCGAACATCACCCCCGCCTTGACGCCGTTGGGCGTGGCCAGCGAATAGAGCTGGAACGGGTGTTTGCCGACCGGCAACGCCTTGTCGTGGGTCGGCCCGGCGACCGGCCGGTTGACGCTGGCGAACTTGCCGCCGCTCTCCTTCTCCCAGGTCCAGACCTGCGGCGGGTTATATGCGTTTTCCTGACTCATGGAAACTCCTTGCTGATGGCATTTCGGCAGACCGGCCCAGGCGACTGCCCGACGCCGACGGCCGGCTTGATGACCACCAAGGTAGCCTAGTAATTATTAACATTCGACCACAATCCGACGAATTCAATCGCTATACACGCCCGCCGCGCCGGACTGCGCGAATTCCCAGCACTGATGGATATCCTCGGCCAGCGTGCGCCCCTCGGAGAGCGGCGGCAGATCGTCGAGAGCGAAGAACTCGGCGGCGTCGGTCTCGTTGTTGGCGACGAATTCGCCACCCCGGTGGTCGCACAGGTAGAACAGCTTGTAGATGTGATCCGGCGACACCGGCGTGTAGGAGTGCAGGCTACGATCCTTGAGCATCGCCAGGCGCGGGTTGGCGGCGCGATGGCCTGATTCCTCGACGATCTCGCGCAGCACGCAGGATGATGGCCCCTCGTTGACATCCGCCCAGCCGCCCGGTAGCGCCCAGCGGCCATCCTTGATCTCGCGCACCAGCAGTACCCGGCCGTTCTCGAACATCGCGCCGCGCACATCCACCTTGGGCGTGGCGTAACCGGCATCGGGAATGATGAAATTCTCGACCCGCTCGATGGAAACGTCGGCGAGCACCGCGAACATCTGGTTGGTCAACGTCTCGAGCTGTCGATAGCGCTCGAGCTCGTACTTGTTGGTGGTGTAGGTCTGGCCCGTCTGGGCGATCGAGCGCAGCTGTTTGGCGAAGGCGATCCAGTCGTGTGCCATGCGATTCCTTTCCTTTCCGATAAATGAGCCATGACGGCGGCTGCACAGCGGCCTGCATATCAGTATTCTGAACCCCTAATCATTCGATGACAGGGACACAGGCGATGACCGAACGCACGATCGATTGCTGGCTTACCGACATGGATGGCGTACTGATCCGCGAGGACCACGCTCTGCCCGGCGCGGCCGAACTCATCGAGCAGTGGCGTGCGGCGGGCACGCCGTTTCTGGTGCTCACCAACAACTCCATCTACACGCCGCGCGATCTCAGCGCCCGGCTGGCGCGGGTCGGCCTCGACGTGCCCCAAGATCGCCTGTGGACCTCGGCGCTGGCAACCGCCGCCTTTCTGCGCGACCAGGCCCCCGGCGGCTCGGCGTTCGTGATCGGCGAGGCCGGGCTGACCACGGCGATCCACGAGGCCGGCTTCGTGATGACCGACGTCGCCCCGGACTTCGTGGTGCTCGGCGAGACCCGCACCTACTCCTTCGAGGCGATCACCCGAGCGATCCGGCTGATCAATGACGGCGCGCGCTTCATCGCCACCAACCCCGACGTCACCGGACCCAGCCCCGAAGGGCCGCTGCCCGCCACCGGCTCGGTGGCGGCGCTGATCACCGCCGCCACCAAGCGCGAGCCCTACTACGTCGGCAAGCCCAATCCGATGATGTTCCGCTCGGCGATGAACAAGCTCGGCACGCACTCGGAACACACCGGGATGATCGGCGACCGCATGGACACCGACGTGATCGCCGGCATCGAGGCCGGCCTGCACACGGTACTGGTGCTGACCGGCATCTCCACCCAGGCGGACATCCAGAACTACCCCTTCCGCCCGCGGGAGATTCTCGACTCGGTGGCGGACCTGCTGGCCTAGTTCAGGAAAACGCCGCAACCCTCAGGCGAGATGGCGGCGAAACCAGTCGATCGTCCGCGCCCAGGCCAGCTCGGCCGCCTGCTCGTCGTAGCGCGGCGTCGAGTCGTTGTGAAAGCCAGCATGGACACCGCGGCCACGCTGCCCACGAACTGGCCGGCACGGTCGAGAAAGTCGCGCCGGGTAATCCGGCCGTGGACGTAGTAGTCGTAGAGTTCGAGCAGTTCGGGAGGGAAGTCCTTCGCGGCAAGACGGCTCATCGGCTCATCTCCGGTCACGCCCGGGCAATGCGCGCCAGGCCCTGAGACCAATTTGGCACACCCGGGTCAACCGCGCACTGCACCGTCTGGCGTCCTTTCAGTCACCGGCATGCGACGGCGATGTTTCCGCGCCCGCCGTATCGATGCGCTCGCCCTCGCTGCGGCCGATGATCGACGTGCCGACCAGGTCGCCGGTGACGTTGAGCGCCGTGCAGCCCATGCCGACCAGCGCGTCGATCGCGGTGAGCAGCGCCACCGCCTCGATCGGCAACCCCACCTGGGTAAATACCGTGGCGATCATCACGATGCCCGCGCCGGGCACCCCGGCGGTGCCCACCGAGATCAGTGTTCCCACCACCACGATTTGCAGCATGCTCGTCCAGTCCAGCGGCGCGCCCACCACGTTGGCGGCGAACACTGCCGAGATGGCGATGCGGATCGCCGCGCCATCCATGTTCAGCGTCGCGCCCAGTGGCAGGCTGAAACCGTAGAGGCTGCGCGGCAATCCCAGGCGCTGCGCGGCGTCGAGGGTCAGCGGCAGCGTGCCAGAACTGCTCTGGGTGGCGAAGGCGGTCGCCATGGGCGTGCGCGCCTCGCGGAAGAAAGCCAGCAGTGGCACGCCGAAAAGCCGCATCAGGCCGATATACACCAGCAGGTGCACGCCCAGAGCCACGTACAGCACCGCCACCATGTCACCGAGCGACAGCAGGGTGTCGACGCCCTGGTTGGCCACGGTACCGGCGACGATCGCGAACACGCCGACCGGCACGTAGTGCAGGATGCCGCCCATCACCTTCAGAGTCACTGCATTGAGCGCCTCGAACATGCCATAGAGCCGCTCGCCCAGCGCGCCCTGCGACTCGGACCGGCGCAGTCGCGCCAGGGCCAGGCCGAACACCAGAGCGGTGAAGAGGATGCCCAGCAGGTCCTGCCCGGCGAAGGCGGCAACGATGTTGTCCGGCACGATGCCCAGCACCACCTGCAGGATACCGGGGTTGTCGGGTACCGACATCGAGGCCTCGCTATCCAGCGTCATGCCCTCTCCCGGCGAGAACAGCGTGGCGACCAGCAGGCCCACGCCGATGGCCAGCGCCGATGTCGCCAGATAGAAAAGGAAGACCTTGCGGCCGAGCCGCCCCAGGCTGCCGGCCTTGCCCTGGTTGACGCCCACGATCAGGGTGAACAGCACGATGGGCAGGATGATGAACTTCAACAACCGCATCAGCAGATCGCCGAGCGGTGACAGCACCTCGGCGACGCCCGGCCCGCCGACCAGGCCGACCACCACGCCAAGCACCAGGGCGATGGTCACCCGCATGATCAGCGAGCTGTCGCGATAGCCCCGCCACAGGGGAGTCACAAGCGATGTCATGTCAGGCCTCCGCCAGCTAGGGGACGCGGCCGACCGACGATGGCCGGTCTGCCGAGCATGGCTTTCGAGGCTTCCGCCCCGGCGCATTGGTCACGGCAATATAGGTCGTTAACTATTAGATTTCAAAGACGTT
Organism: Halomonas sp. IOP_31; assembly: GCF_021151495.1. Classification (NCBI taxonomy): domain Bacteria; kingdom Pseudomonadati; phylum Pseudomonadota; class Gammaproteobacteria; order Oceanospirillales; family Halomonadaceae; genus Halomonas; species Halomonas sp. IOP_31. Next base: position 12,824 of record NZ_JAIRBP010000020.1, read on the forward strand.
CCCGGTCATCTTCGGCCAGGACGAGTTGTTGCGCCGGTGACTATTTGACAGCAGGCCGCCTTTCAACAAAAATGCGAATCAGTCTCATTGTTGATGGCTATGGTGCCCCATGAACGCAGAACGCTCCCAGCTGTATTACACCTGTGTCTTTCTGCATGTCTCCTTTCAGGCCATCCAGGCCTCGGTAGCGGCCTCGTCGAGGGCGGACGACACGCCATGCTGGCTGGATGCGCAGATGCTGCAAATGCTCTCCGGTGAACTGCGCCGCTGCCGCCAGGAGGCCACTCCCTTCACGGGGGTAAGCCAAGCGCTGGATACCGCCATCTATCACTGCGGTCTGCTGATGGCGCAATGCCCCGCTTCGGTCAATCACCGGCTCTGCCAGCATCATCTCGAGGCGATCATGTCGCCGCTCAAGCTCGCCACGGCCCGGCTGTCAGGCAAAACCAACCGGGGCACGACCGACCAGTCCTCCTCTGCCGGTCAAAAGCTGCGTAGCTGGCTGGGTTTGTAACCCCCGGATCAGGGCTGGCTGACAAAGCGCGGCTCACATGGCGCTGTCGCTGCCCGAGAAGACAAGCAACCTGGCGAACCTTCGTTCCCGGACGAGACGCTCACAGTCAGGTTATGGAGCTACTATGTCCTGAAGGCTCTACACCATCCGCTGTCCGCCCGAACGACGAACCAGGAGTCACTCCATGCCCGACCGCATCCTCGTGTTCTACGGATCCTATCGTTCCGACCGCACCGGCATCCGCCTGGCCGACTATGCCGTACGCACCCTGCAGGCGCGCGGCTGTGATGCCGAACTGGTCGACGCCCAGCAGGTCGAGCTGCCGATGCTGGATCGCATGTACAAGGAGTATCCGCAGGGCGAGGCGCCGGAAGCGATGGAAAGCCTGGCTGGCAAGATTCGCCAAGCAGACGGCTTCGTCTTCGTCACCGGCGAATACAACTGGGGCATGCAACCCGGGCTCAAGAACCTCACCGATCACTTCCTGGAGGAGTGGTTCTGGCGCCCGGCCGGCATTGTCAGCTACTCGGCCGGACGTCTCGGCGGCGCACGCGCCGGCCTGCTGTGGCACGGCACATTGGCCGAGATGGGCATGGTGGTCATTTCCAGCCAGGTCACCGTCGGCCCGATCACCCGGACGCTGGACGCCGACGGCAACCCCACCGGCGATGCCGGCCAGTCACTGGAGAAAGCCTTCGGCCGTTTCGCCGACGACCTGGGCTGGTGGGTGGAAGCGGCGAGGACCCAGAAAGCGCGCAAGGCACCGCCGTTTTAAAGCTGAGCCTCGATCGCCAGCTTATCGACAATCGACCATACCCGAGCGATCCTTGCGTTCTCGAAAATGTAGAAAACATTCTCGGTGAAGCGCACTTTCCTGCCGTTCACCGGCAGCCCGAGCCCCCCCCATGGGCGTGCAATGAAAGCCCAAACGGCTCGCGACATTCTGCGAGTCGGCGATCAGCAACTGAATCTCGAAATGCAGATCGGGGATGGCGTCGAAATCCCTCTCCAGCATCTCGCGATAACCCGAGAGCCCGAGCCGCCGGCCATTGTGGTGTACGTCGTCAGCGACGAACGCGCCCAGATTCGCCCACTCCTGCTCATTGAGGCAGGCGATGTAGTCCCGGTAGATGTTGGAAAGCATTTCTTCGGCCATGCCGATACCCCTTTCATGGAAGCGGAGATTTCATTCCACGTTATGGCACGCTTCTCCGTTCCGCCAGCCAATCTGTTAGTCTGGAAACGAATGCCAACCATCGCTGACGAACGCTTGCCCCGGGCATGGCGATCGCCGGCATCGACGTGCCCGATCGCAGAGACGCGACCGGCGTCCGAGACAAGGAGTCATGCTGCCTCCCATGATCGTCATTCACCGCGACACCCGGCCGGCGAGCTGCCTTCGTTCCCATGACGGCGCCCCCGCCAACCGCGGGTCTCGCCACGCATGAGCGACACCCGCCTCTTCCGCTCGCTGCGTATCTACAACTATCGGGTCTGGGCCGCCGGCGCGCTGGTCTCCAACGTCGGCACCTGGATGCAGCGTGTCGCTCAGGACTGGCTGGTACTCACCGTACTCACCGATCACAACGCCAGTGCCGTGGGCATCACCATGGCCCTGCAGTTCGGGCCGCAACTGCTGCTGCTGCCGCTGACCGGCTATGCGGCCGACCATGTCGATCGCCGCCGCCTGATCATGCTCACCCAGGCCCTGCTCGGCCTCCTGGCGCTGGGGCTCGGGCTGGTGACCGTCAGCGGCGTGGTCACGCTGTGGCAGGTCTACGCCTTCGCCCTGGGCCTGGGCTGCGTCAGCGCCTTCGATGCGCCGGCGCGACAGACCTTCGTCAACGACCTGGTCGGCGAGCAGTACCTCTCCAACGCGGTGGCGCTCAACTCGACCTCGTTCAACGCCGCCCGCATGGTCGGCCCCGCCGTGGCCGGGCTGCTGATCGCCGCCGTCGGCACCGGCTGGGTGTTCCTGATCAACGCGGTCTCCTTCGCCACCGTACTCGGGTCGCTGTGCCTGTTGCGCGTCCAGGAACTGCATGCCGCCGCGCGCCCGCCGCGCAAGGCCGGCGACCTGACCGAGGGCTTCCGCTACGTCTGGCGGCGCCGGGACCTGATGGCAATGCTGCTGATGCTATTCCTGATCGGCACTTTCGGCTTCAACTTCCCGATCTACATCTCGACCATGTCGGTCAGCGTCTTTCACGGCGACGCGGGCCAATACGGGCTTTTGACCTCCTGCCTGGCGGTCGGCTCGGTGATCGGCGCGCTGCTGGCCGCCCGCCGCGAGCGCCCGCGGGTGCGCCTGCTGTGCCTCACCACCCTGAGCTTCGGCATTTTTTGCGCAGCGGCGGCGTTCGCCCCCAACGAATACCTGTTCGCCGCGGCGCTGGCGGTCATCGGTCTTTCCGCACTGACCTTCATGACCGCTGCCACCGCGCTCATGCAACTCTCCACGGAACCCTCGATGCGCGGTCGGATCATGGCCCTGCGCATCGCCGTCACCATGGGCGGCACGCCCATCGGCGCCCCCATCGTCGGCTGGATAGCCGATCAGGCCGGCCCGCGTTGGGCCATGGCGGTGGGTGCCGCTGCCGGCATCGTGGCCGCGACGATCGGGGGATGGCTGGTGTTGCAGGCGCGTCGGGCGCGCGACCGTAGCGAATGACGTGATGGTGGTCTTAATACCCCTAAACGCCAGCGGCGTGGTCTGGCGGGCGCGGGTCACGTTCTCCTGGGCGGCAATCCCCTCTTTTCCAGCGTCAGGGTCTCATCGGCGCGCCCCCAGCCTCCATCGGCGACCTCCTCCACCAGCACCATGGTGTAGGGGCGCACCGCCTCGCCGAAATACTCGACGAACAGGTCGGTGGTGCGGTGGACGATCTCTTCCTTGCGGGCGTGATCCAGGATGCCCTCGGGAAACTTGTAGTTGGCAAATGGCATTGTTTCTATCCTCGAAAAGATCGGTTTCAGACCATGCCGCCGTTGACGCGCAGGATCTGGCCATTGACCCAGCCGCCCTGCGGCCCGGCCAGAAACGCCACGGCATCGGCGATTTCATCGGGCTGACCCAGACGCTCGAACGGCGCCAGGTTGGCGATCGACTGGACCTGCTCCTCGCTCTTGCCGGTGAAGAACAGCTCGGTGGCCACCGGCCCCGGCGCCACGCCATTGACCGCGATCTTCCGGCCACGCAGCTCGTTGGCCAGCACCTTCACCAGCCCCTCGACGCCGGCCTTGCTGGCGATATAGGCGCCGTACCCGGGGAACGATTTCCCCAGCACCGAGGAAGAGAGCGCGATGATGCGGCCGCCCTCCTCGAGCACTTCGGCGGCTTTCGCCATCACCAGCCAGCTGCCGCGCAGGTTAGTCAAAAGCGTCTTGTCGAGAAGCCCGACATTGTCGGTAGTGATCCTTGCCATCTGCAGGATGCCGGCATTGTTGACCACCACGTCGAGCCGCCCGAACGTCTCCAGCGCCTGCGCGAACAAGCGCTCCACCGCATCCGGGTCGGCGATGTCGGCCTGAACCGCCAGCGCCCGGCCGCCATTGGCCTCGATATCGGCCACGGCCTGCTCGGCGAGGGAAGCGCTGCCTGCATAGTTGACCACCACGGCAAAGCCGTCGGCGGCGAGCTTTTGTGCGATGGCGCGGCCGATACCGCGAGAGGCGCCGGTCACCAGGGCGACTTTCTGCGTAGCGTGGGTCATGATTCGATGTCTCCGTAGCACGGATTGAAAGCGGGAATGAACAGCACTTACCAACGTGCGCCATGAGAGTATTGGCGTTTCTCCAGTGCGTCCGACATCGGAAGGCGCGGCGTACCATGAGCGTTGTGTGCAGCTTTTGGCGGAACTCGAGGACGCCGAAGCGATCCTGCAACCGGTGGCGAGCAATCCCGCCGGTGTATTGCGCGTCGAACTCCACGGCATTCACGCCAGCCGGATCGTGCTGCCGCGCATCGATGACTTCCACGCTCGCTACCCTCGCCTGGAACTGGTCGTCACCAGCGGCGACCGGCTCGTCGACCTGATCGCCGAAGGGGTCGACTGCGCGGTGCGAGGCGGCACGCCGCACGCTTCGGCACCAGCCGCCAGGCCACCTCGACGAAGCGCGTCACTCCCGCCTCGCGGAAATTGAGCGACGACTGAAACGCGTCCTGGCACGGCCGCTCCGCGCTTGCCCTTTACCAGCCTCGCGGCAGATTGAGCGTGACCAGCGAAACACCCACGATCGTCACTGCCGCGCCGACGATCTGGCTGGGCGTGATGGGCGTACCCAGCAGCCAGTAGCCCAGGAGCATGGTCGCCACCGGCAGCAGATTGAGCGAGGTCGCGGTGCGGCTCGGCCCGACCAGCAGCAAGGCGCGGTTGTAGCAGACCAGTGCAATCAGCGAGGGGCCGATTCCCAGATACAGCACCGTTGCCAACGAGGCGCCATCGAGGTGCCACATGGTATCCAGCAACCAGTTTTCCAGCAGCGCCAGCGGGGCGAGACACGCCACCGCGATACCGGTCATCGGCACCAGCGAGGCATAGAAGGGAATCCGCCCCAGCCATTGGCGAACCGCCAGCATGTAGAGCACCCAGGAAGCCACGGCGCCGCCCACGAACGCATCGCCCACCTGAAGACGATACAGGATACCCAGCGGCTCGCCGTCCGTGATCACCCAGGCCGCGCCAAACGCCGACATGGCGATGCCCGCCCATTTCACGCCGCCCAGCCGCTCGCGGAAGAACAGCGCCATGACCAGCGCCGTCACGGCCGGGATCATGCTCTCCAGCACCGCCACGTTGGTGGGCTCGCTCGTCTGCAATGCGGAGTAGAGGGTGGCGTTGAACAGCGCCATCCCGGTGATCGCCATCGCCGTCAACGCCTTGGCCTGCCGACGCAGCGCCTCGCGCTGCTGCCATGCCGCACGACCGAAGAGCGCCGACACGGCGATGAAGGCCACCAGCATTCGCGCCAGGGCCAGCGTCAGCGGCGGCAGGCTCGCCGTGGCCAGCTTGCCCACCAGCAGGTTGCCGGCGAACAGCAGGACGACGACACATAGATAAAGGATGGCGCGAGCGGTCACGAGAGCTACCTCAACCAACGACGCTGGTTACGGTAGAGGCTCTTCACGGGCGGGGCAACCGGCCAGCCCTCTTAGCAAATCGTCTTCACCGATAATCGCCGATTGAATTCGGTAGGGTTCTGCGGCTAAAGTTCAACAGTCAACTTTTAAAATACCATAAAGGTAACTGAGAGCATGAACGACGCACGATCAGCCACACAGCTCTCCGCCAATGGCCCGCTTGGTCTCTCCGCACGATCCGGCGCCTGGAAGTTCGCCGCAGTGGTACTGGGCAGCTTGCTGCTGACGCTCTCTTCCTATGTGTCCGTGCCGATGATTCCGGTGCCGGTCACCCTGCAGACCTTCGCCGTGATGCTGATCGGCGCGCTCTATGGCTGGCGGCTCGGGGCATTGACGGTGATGACGTGGCTCGGCCAGGCGGCAGTGGGGCTGCCGGTACTCGCCGGTGGCAACGGCGGCTGGGTGGCCTTCGTCGGGCCGACCGCCGGTTACCTGGTTGCGTTCCCGCTGTGCGCCGCGCTGGCCGGATGGCTGGCGCAGCGCGGCTGGAACGGTCGTCGCCCGTGGCTAGCCTTCGTCAACATGCTGCTCGGCAACCTGGCCTGCCTGATCATCGGCGCGGCATGGCTGGCGGCGCTGATCGGACCGCAGCAGGCTATCGCGCTGGGCGTAACACCGTTTCTCGTCGGCGGCGTGCTCAAGTCGGCGCTGGGCGCAGTGACGCTCAAGCTGCTCGAGCGGGAGCAAGACCGCAACCGGCTACGCGGTGACGCGTGACGATCCGACTGCGCGCGCATCACCTGCTCTGCCTGCAGACCTACGTCGGCAAGGGCTATAGCGCCGCATTCGTCGCCAACTACGACGCCATCGCCGAACGGCTCTCCCGAGGCGAGTCCGTTCGGCTGGTGACCGGCCCGGACGCCATCTGCGCGCCGTTGCTGTCGCCCGGGGCCGCGGCCGGGGCCACTCATTGCCACCGGCAAAGCGTGGCCCGGCGCGACGCCACCGCGCTGGAAGATCTCGGCTCGTTGCTCGGCAGATCGCTGCGCCCCGGCGACACGCTGACGCTCGAGCCGGCACTGCTGCAAGGGCTGCGCGCCGCCTTCCGCGACGGCACCACGCGGCGTGCCTGCATCGATTGCCAGTGGAGCGAACTCTGCAGTCGGGTCGCCAACGACGATTATGCCGGCACGCGGGTCAACGTCGACGTTATCGCGTCGCGATGACCGAACCCGCCGCTGATGCTCACTTCACCACCGAGATGACCAATAGAGTTACCCCAGGCATGCACGCGATCGAACATGCGATCGGTGACGGGCGCGTGCATCGACTGGCACCAGATCACGGGTAGCCAGCCAGACCGACATGACCGGTTGCGAGCGTATCCAGGATCTTTACCTCTAAAAAACAGAACACCGTCAACCTTTCATTAGAACGCGCCCGCCTTCGATACTCGAAGCGACGGTAATGGTTCTGCCTACCTCCGGCCCGAGCCGTCGTTGCCGCAATTACAACAACAGGACACTCGCATGAAACTCTCTATGCTCCTCGACTGGCGCTTGCATGGCATCGTGGTTGTCGCAGCCCTGCTCTCCGAAGCCATCGGCATCATCAAGATCCCTCTCGGTCCCGGAACCTTACTGCTATTGCCGCTATTCTATGCCTTCATCATCGGGCTCTTGCTTAACCCTCATCTTTTTTCGGTCACATCCCGCCTGGTGCCGGTAAAACTGAGTGAAGCGGCCGCTCCCATCATTCTGTTATCGATCATGCCGTTCATTGCCCGCTTCGGATCCACGATCGGGCCGGCTATCGATCAAATCATCAACGCCGGGCCGGCCCTGATTCTTCAGGAATTAGGCAATCTGGGCACGATGCTGCTGGCCATGCCGTTTGCGGTGATCGTGCTGAAAATGGGACGCGAAGCCATCGGCGCCACCTATTCCATTGCGCGTGAACCCAATATCGCCATCATCTCCGACAAATACGGCCTGAAGGGGCCGGAAGGCATCGGCGTCATGGGTGTCTACGTCGTGGGAACCATGTTCGGCACGCTATGGTTCGCGCTAATGGCAGGTTATCTGACGACGCTGGATATCTTCGATCCGCGCGCCCTGGCGATGGCTTGTGGTGTGGGCAGTGGCAGCATGGTGGCGGCCTGCTCGGGAGCCATAGTCGGCGCCTTGCCGGAGCTGCGTGATGAGCTGTTGGCTTTCGCGGGCGCCAGCAACCTGCTGACCTATGCCACTGGCCTGTATATCTCGCTGTTCATTGCCTTGCCGTTGGCCGAACGCATCTACAAGTGGTGCGCAGGATCCCGAGTGGCACACTCCGTCGGTGCCAAGGCCACGATGGAGCCGAACTTCGCCACCACGGTCAGTGACGAGGAACGCCCCGAGCATCACCTTGGTCAGACCGCAATCGTCATGGCGGTGGTCTGTGTGGTCGCCTGGATCAGCAATATCATCAACGGCGGTTCATTGTTGGCGGCGCTGCCGGGCATGGTGATCCTCTACGCCATGACCATGCTGGGCCTGGCCATCACGCGTCTCGCCCCCTTCTATCTGCCGGGCGTTGCCTGGGTCTCGCTGGTCAGCATCGTCTTGACCCTGCCTTGGTTCCCGGGCAGCGCCTGGATCGTCGAGCAGCTCGAACCGGTGAATTTCCTCGCCATCGTGACCCCGGTGCTGGCCTACGCGGGCCTGGCGCTCTCGCCACGTGAATTCACCATGTTCCGACAGGTCGGCTGGAAGCTGGTCATCGTGTCGCTGCTGGTGTTCACCGGCACCTTCATCGGCTCGGCTGTGGTGGCCCAGGCGCTGCTGTAACCGATGTGACTGCAACAGGGAGAATGCCATGTCGATCATCAATTCGGAGACCCTGCGCGAATGGCGTCATGCGTTTCATCGCCAGCCGGAGACCGCCTTCGAAGAACATCGCACTAGCGCTCGCATTGCCGGGATACTTGATGCCGCGGGGATCGAGAAGGCCACCGGGCTGGGTGGCGGCACAGGCGTCGTAGCCTGGGTCGATGGCCGTCATGGCGGCGGCCGGGCCATCGGGCTCAGAGCCGATATCGATGCGCTGGACGTGAGCGAAGCCAACACCTTCGCCCATGCTTCCCAGAGACCGGGCAAGATGCACGCCTGTGGTCATGATGGGCATACCACCATGCTGCTGGGAGCCGCCTGTGCACTGGCCGAGGATCCTGACTTCGCGGGCCGCGTCTATTTCATCTTCCAGCCGGCGGAGGAAAACGAGGGTGGTGGTCGCGTCATGGTCGAGGAAGGGCTGTTCGAGCGCTTCCCGATGGAGGCCGTCTACGGGGTTCATAACTGGCCGGGCATGGCGGTCGGCGAGGCCGCCGTGCACGATGCGGCGGTGATGGCGGCATTCGATGTGTTTACCGTGAAACTCACCGGTAGCGGATGCCATGCCGCCATGCCCCATCTGGGCAAGGATGTGGTGCTAGCGGCATGCCAGCTGGTCAACCAACTGCAGGGCATCGTCAGCCGCGAGGTACCGGCTCATCAGACGGCCGTCATGAGCGTGACCCAGTTCCATGCCGGGGATGCCTACAATGTCATGCCTGAAACCGTCGAACTGTGCGGCACCGTGCGCTGTTTCGACGCCGAATTGCGTGATCACCTCGAAGCACGCTTTCGCCAGGCGATTGCGACCATGGCGACCTTCCATGGTCTGGATGCCAGCGTCGACTACCAGTCGCGCTACCCGGCCACTTTCAATACGCCAGCGGAGGCCAGCCGCTGCGCCGAGGTGCTAGAGGCAATGCCGGACATCCGGCGGGTACACCGAGACCTGCCCCCTTCCATGGCGTCGGAAGATTTCGCTTTCATGCTTCAGCAACGCCCCGGGGCCTACATCTGGTTGGGTAACGGCAAGGACAGCGCGTCCCTGCATAACCCCAAGTACGATTTTAACGATGCTCTGGCGCCGATCGGCGTGGCGTACTGGACGGCGCTGGCCAGAGCGCTACTCGGCTAACGCTGGCAGGCGGGATTTCCTTCACCAATCGACGAATCTTGGCATGCCTTCCGGGGCATGGCCCAGGGCCCCTTTTACCTGAAAACCAGCAAAGGCGGCTCATCACAGACAAGTACAAACCAGGAGTAGCCATGAACATAGTAATGATCGGCTTGGGGCACATGGGCGGCAATATGGCGCTGACCCTGCAGACAGCCGGCTTCACGGTCATTGGTACGGATGTAGCGGAGGTTGCACGACGCAACATGGCCGCACGTGGGCTTGCGGTCGTCGGTCCGGAAGCGCTGCCAGCGGCCGACGTCTACCTGCTGTCACTACCCTCCTCGGCCCAGGTCAGGGAAGTGATCGAGTCCTCTCCTGGCCTTCTGCGACAGGCGCCGAAGGGCAGCGTGATTGTCGATACCTCGACCAGTGACCCGGTGGTGAGCCGAGAGTTGGCGAAAATGGTTGTCGAGGCGGGTCTCGAGTGGCTCGATGCCCCGGTCAGCGGCGGACCCGCGGGCGCTGCCACGGGAGCCCTCGGCATGCTGCTGGGTGGAGAGGCGTCGACGATCGAGCGCGTCGAACCCATGCTCAAGGCGATGTCGGCTCGATATACCCATGTGGGAGAGGCCGGCAGCGGCCATGTGGTCAAGCTGGCCAACAATTATCTTTGCGCGGCGCACCTGCTGACCACTGCCGAAGCCGTCGCGTTGGCGATGCGGGCCGGCGTGGCCCCCGAGGCTTGTCTGGCCGGGTTGAACAGCGGTTCCGGCCGCAGCGCCGTGAGCGAAGTCAATTTCCCCAAGTGGGTTCTCCCGGCGGCCTTCGATTCCGGTTTCACCACCGGCCTGATGCGTAAGGACCTGCGCCTGGCGCGTGATGCGGCAGCGGGCATGGGGCTGTCTCTGGATCTCTTGAGCAGGGTCGTGGAGCAGTGGCACGCCAATGCTGACGCCTTGCCCGACAGTGCCGACTTCAATCACGTGACGGACGAGATCTTGCGCCTCGCGCAAGCGGACGGCGCGACTTCGACCCAGGAGGCCGGGCAATGAACTCCCTCAACAGCAAGGCCGTTGAACGCCTCGCAGAACTGCTGACGGCGCTGGGAATGCAGGCCGAGCTCCCGCTGAGCAACTGGGTGGACGGAGAGTTGCTGGCGGGCCAGGGCGAGAGCATCGAACTGCTCGATCCGGTAACGGGGCTGCCTTTGATTCGGTATCGCGACGCGGGCGGCAGCTTGGTGGAACGTGCCGTGGCCGCGGCGACTGCCGGCCAGCGCGAGTGGATGGCGTTAACGGCCAGCGAGCGCGGCAGGCGCATGACGGTAGCCGCCTGGGCCTTGCGCGGGCATGAGGAAACATTAGCGCAACTGGAAAGCATCGTGGCGGGCAAGCCCATTCGAGATTGTCGCGGCGAAGTGAACAAGGTCCGCGAGATGTTCGAGTACTATGCCGGCTGGTGCGACAAGCAGCATGGCGAAGTGATTCCGGTACCCACCTCGCACCTCAACTATGTGCGCCATGTGCCCTATGGCGTCGTCGGTCAGATCACGCCCTGGAATGCGCCGATGTTCACCTGTGCCTGGCAACTGGCGCCGGCGATCGCCGCAGGCAATGGGGTCGTGCTCAAGCCCTCGGAAATGACCCCCTTCTCCTCGATAGCGGTCGCCATGTTGCTGGAGCGCAGTGGGCTGCCCAGAGGGCTGATCAACATCGTCAATGGCGTGGGGCCAACCACGGGGGCAGCGCTCACCGGACATGCCGGCATCGCCAAACTGGTGTTTGTCGGCTCCCCCGAGAGTGGGCGACGCATCGCCCAGGCTGGGGCCGAGCGCCTGGTTCCGAGCGTGCTGGAATTGGGGGGCAAATCGGCCAATATCGTGTTCGCCGATGCCAGGCACGACGACGCCGTGGCCGGCGCTCAGGCGGCTATCTTCGCCGCGGCGGGGCAGAGCTGTGTTGCAGGGTCCCGCTTACTCGTTCAGCGGGAGGCGTTCGACGAGGTGTGTGAGCGGCTGGCCCGGGCGGCTGGCGAGATCGCGGTCGGATTGCCCAGCGACGAGGCAACCCTGATGGGACCGGTGCAGAATGCAAGGCAGCATCAGCACATCGTCTCGATGATCGAGTCGGCACGACAACGGGGGGCCCGGTTACTCTGTGGCGGGCACCGCCCCCAAGGGTTGCCGCAAGAGGCCAGCGGTTATTTTCTGGCACCTACCGTGCTCGTCGATGTCACGGAGGACATGGCCATCGCCCAGGAAGAAGTGTTCGGTCCCGTGGTCGTGGTCATGCCGTTCGACGCCGAGGAGGATGCCGTCCGCCTGGCCAATGCCACGCGCTTCGGGCTGGCCGGGGCGGTCTGGACCCAGGATCCGGCGCGAGCCCATCGTGTGGCGTCCCGATTGCGGGCAGGCACGGTGTGGATCAACAGCTACAAGGCGATCAATGTCATGTCGCCTTTCGGCGGCTTCGGCGACAGTGGGTTCGGGCGCTCCAGCGGCGTCGAGGGGCTCAAGGAATACACCGTGACCCAGAGCGTATGGGTGGAAACCGCGATATCTGCCAGCGTGGCCATGGGCTATGGCAACGGCGTAGGGTGATCCAGCGCTTTCTCAGCCAGGCCGGCCTGGCTCGCAGGTCTTGAAACCATTCGGCCTGCCGAACTTCGCCGTGCTCAGGCCCGCGAGCTGAAGGCCCGCATCCAGCGCTCCAAGTGGCGCAGCAACTGAAGGCCGGCTCTGGGCATGCGCCGGCCGACTCGAGTGATGATATGGGCATGGGCCTGCCGAAAGCGCTCGCAATCCACGTCGCGGGCAACGAGCAGGCCATCCTCCAACTCACGGGCTGCCGCAAAGGCGGGCAACAGCGTGAGGGTTAGCTCGGAGCGGGCGGCATGCTTGAGCACGGCAAGCGAGTTGGTCTGCATGCTGACACGCTGACGCAGGCCCGCCTCGCGAAATCCCTCATCGACCAGCTGGCGGACCCCATGACCGGTACGCCACAAGGCCATGGGATGGTCGCTGAGCGCTGACAGGGGTAGCGCTTCCTTTGCACTGGCCAAGAGGTGAGTCGGCGACATCAGCGCCATTAGCGGCTGACGGCTGGAGTGCCAGAAGCGCAATCGAGGATGGACCCGCTCGTGGTACATCAAGCCGATATGGGCCTCGTCCTCGACAACCGATTCGATGATCTCGCTGGTGCTCCCCGTATTCACATCTAGACGTACTCCGCGATAACGCTCGGTAAAGGTGCGCAGAGGCGTATCGATCAGGTCGCCGACGAAGCCTTCACCGACGGTCAAAGATAGTTGGCCAGTTTCCAGGCGCCGGTAGGCATCGAGTTCTTCACTGAAGACATCATCGAGAGCCGAGCGCTTGCGACAGTATGCCAGCAGCATTTCCCCGACCGCCGTCGGCACCACGCCATTGCGCGAACGCTCCAGCAGCGGAGCGCCGAGGGCCGCCTCGATCAGGATAAGCTGGCGACTGACCGCAGATGGGGCGATATCCAGGCGCGCCGCGGCCTGGCGCACAGATCCTGCTTCTATCGTCACCTGAAAGTAGACCAGCCGCTGATGGGGAATATCCATTTGCTTGTTCCATGCTCGCCCGAGAAGGGAGTGTATCTGGAGCGGTCCGGTTATGACGCGAAGTTTTCAATTGGATAACAGATTTATAGCATTTCCTGTAACTCGTTATTTTATCTGGTCATGAAAAAGAGGCTTCCATCGGGGTGATGTAATCGCCCGCGATCTTTTCATCGAATCGAAATTGTCTAGACAACCTACCTTCATATAGCGACGTCAGACTAGCGCCTAACAGATCAAGGAGGCGTTATGTCGCTGACCACCATCGCGGTAAATCAGCTCAGCAAGACGTTCGGCCATCATCCCGTCCTGCAGGATATCGGCTTCGAGATTCGCCAGGGCGAGCGGGTCGCACTCATCGGACCGTCGGGATCGGGCAAGTCCACCCTGATGCGCCATCTGGTCGGGCTCACCCGCGCCAACCGTCACCGCAGCTGCTGCGTTCATGTCCTGGGGCGCGACATCCAGCGCGCTGGAAAGCTCGTTAGCGCCAGCCGCGTCGAACGCTGCCGCACCGGTTATATCTTTCAGCAGTTCAACCTGGCCGGACGTCTCAGTGTCCTCACCAACGTGCTGGTGGGGCGGCTCGGCCGCATGCCGCGCTGGCGGGCCCTGCTAGGGCGTTTCTCCGCCGAGGAGCGAGCCATGGCCCTGCGCGCCCTGCAGCGTGTCGGCCTCGCGGAACTCGCCGATCAGCGCGCCAACACCCTCTCGGGCGGCCAGATGCAGCGCGTCGCCATCGCCCGCGCCTTGATGCAGGAAGCCGAGCTGATTCTCGCCGACGAGCCGATCGCCTCGCTCGATCCACGCAGCGCTCGCGAAGTCATGGACATACTCAAGCGCATCAACGAAGAAGATGGCCGCACCGTCGTGATCACCCTGCATCAGGTCGAGTACGCCCGCGAGTACTGCCAGCGAGCGATCGCGCTGAAGCAAGGGCGTCTCTACTACGACGGCCCGATTGCCCAACTCACCGATGTCCGCCTACGGGCGCTCTACGACAACGCCGGGCTCGACGAGCTCCACCGGCCATCAGCCACGCCCATACCGCCAGCAACGCTGCGCGCGGCTGCGGGTTAGGCCATGCCACGGCCTGCCCGGCCATCCACACTGAACCCACGCTTCACCACCCATGATTCAGGAGTTCGAACATGAAAATGCGTTCCCTTAGCCGTCTGGTCCTGCCCCTGGTTGTCGGCCTTGGTCTGATCGGCCAGCAGGCCCTGGCTGCCGACGACACGCTCAATTTCGGCATCATCTCCACCGAGTCGAGCCAGAACCAGGCGCCGCTGTGGAAACCGTTTTTGGCCGACATGTCCGAGTCACTGGGTGTCGAGGTCAAGCCGTTCTTCGCCACCGACTATGCCGCGGTGATCCAGGCCATGCGCTTCGACAAGATCGACCTGGCCTGGTACGGCAACAAGTCCGCGATGGAGGCGGTCGATCGCGCAAACGGCGAGATCTTCGCCCAGACCGTGCCCGATAACGGCCAGCCGGGCTACTGGAGCCTGATGATCGTGAACAAGGACAGTCCCTATGACAGCGTCGACGAGATTCTCGCCAACGCGTCCGAGCTGACCTTCGGCAACGGCGATCCCAACTCGACCTCGGGCTATCTGGTACCGGGCTACTACATCTTCGCCAAGAACGGCATCGACCCAGCCCAGGCCTTCAAGCGCACCATGAACTCAAGCCATGAGACAAACGCTCTGTCGGTGGCCAACAAGCAGGTCGACGTGGCCACCTTCAACACCGAAAGCATGGCGCGCCTCAAGATTACTAACCCGGAAAAAGCCGAGCAGCTCAAGGTGATCTGGAAATCGCCGCTGATTCCCTCCGACCCGCTGGTCTGGCGCAAGGACCTGCCCGCGGACCTCAAGGCACGCATGCGCGAGTTCTTCATGGGCTATGGCGAAACCCCGGCACAGAAGGAGAAGCTCGCCTCGCTGCAGTGGTCACGCTTCGAGCCGTCCGATAACGGCCAGTTGCTGCCGATCCGCCAGTTGGAACTGTTCAAGCAGCGTGCACAGGTCGCCGCGAATGATTCGCTGGACGCCGATGACAGGCAGGCCCGCCTCGCCGAGCTGGATGCCCAGCTGGCGTCACTCGACGAACGCTTACAGGCCCGCGAAGCCGCCCAGAACACCACGGCCATGGCGACCCAGTAACCCCAGCGAGCGAAGCGAAGGGCCACGCGCCCTTCGCCCGGAGCCCCCATGACTACTCAGACACCTTCGATGACCGCCGGCCCCCAGCGCAAGCGCAGCTGGCTCAATCTGGCCGGCTGGGGCGCTGCCCTGGCCGTGTTCGGCTGGGCCTGGCAGGGCACCGAGATGCAACCCGGGCTGCTGATCGAGAACGCCGGCAACATGGCCACGCTGGCCAGCGACTTCGTGCCGCCCAGCCTCGACAATCTCGGCTACTACATCGATCAGATGCTGGTCACCATCCAGATCGCCATCTGGGGCACGCTGCTGGCCATCGTGTTTGCCGTGCCGTGCAGCCTGCTGTCCTCCGACAATCTCGTGCCCTGGTGGGTCTACCAGCCGATGCGCCGGCTGATGGATGCCTGCCGCGCCATCAATGAGCTGGTCTTCGCCATGCTGTTCGTGGTCGCCGTCGGGCTCGGCCCGTTCGCTGGCACGCTGGCGCTGTTCATCCATACCACCGGCGTGCTCGCCAAGCTGTTCTCCGAGGCCATCGAAGCCACCGAGGCCGGCCCCATGGAAGGCATCCGGGTTACCGGCGCCGGGCGCATCGAGGAGATCGTCTTCGGCCTGATTCCGCAGGTCCTGCCGCTGTGGATCTCGGTCAGCCTCTACCGCTTCGAGTCGAACATCCGCTCGGCCACGGTGCTGGGCATGGTCGGCGCCGGCGGCATCGGCGTGTCGTTGTGGGAGACCATGCGCGGTTTCCAGTACCCCGAGACCGCCACGATCATGCTGGTGATCATAGTCGCCGTGACGGTACTGGACATGGCTTCGCAAACCGTGCGCAAACGTTTCATCTGACTTCCGGCTGCGCTTTTTCAGGAAAGAACATGTCTAGACAACTCACCCAGGCACCGCGCTACCGCACCCTCGCCGACACCCTGGCGCGCGAGGTCCGCGCCAGCTACCGGCCCGGCGACCTGCTGCCCGCCGAGGCGGCGCTGGCCAAGCGCTTCGACGTCAATCGCCATACCGTGCGTCGGGCCCTGGACGAACTGGTCGCCGCAGGCATGGTCACCCGCCATCAGGGGCGCGGCACCCAGGTCGTCGATCGCCGGCTCGACTACGCCGTCAATGCCGGCAGCAAGGTCACCCAGAACCTCGCCGAGCTGGGCCTCGCCACGCGAACCCTGTGCCTTGAGCAGGGTCTGCGCGTGCCTCCCGAGGCCATCGCCCAGCGCTTCGACCGCAACCCCGGCGAACCGCTGCTGTGCGTCGACACCCTGCGCCATGTCGACGATTCGCCCGTGCTGTTGCTGCGCCACTGGTTCGACGACCGGCGCCTGCCGGATTGGACGCACCGCTACCGTGGCGGACCGACCCGGGCGCTGCTCAAGCAGCACTACGACCTGCGCCTGTATCGCCGCCGTGTGCGCATCGAGGCCGGCAGCGCCAACCGCGACGACACACGCCTGCTGCACTGCCCGCTCAACGCGCCGCTGCTTCAACTCACCAGCGACAACGTCGATGCCGACGCCATGCTGGTGGAAATTTCGGTCGGTCGTGCGCGTGCCGACCGGCTCGCCTACCACATCGATTTCAACGACATCGACGAGGTCTCTCAATGACTCGATCCCAACGTCAGCGGGTTCTGGCGCTGACACCCTGCGAGCGTCTGGAGCCGCGCTGGAGCGCACTCGGCATCGACCGCCCGCATCGCCGCGTACGTGGTCCGGAAATCGGCATGGCCATGGTCCGCGGGCGCCTGGGCGCCACCGGCAATGCCTTCAACCTGGGGGAAATGACCCTGGCCCGCGCCAGCGTGACGCTGGAGGACGGCGCCGTGGGGCACGGCTGGGTAAGCGGTCGCGACCTGCAACATGCCGAGTTGATCGCGCTCATCGACGCCTGTTCGCAGCAGGAGGATCTCCGCGAGCGCATCGACAGCGAGCTGATCGCGCCGCTCATCGACGAGCTCGCCGCCCGCCACGCCGAGGCCTCGCGCACTGCCGCCGCCACCCGCGTGGATTTCTTCACCATGGCAAGAGGGGAATGAGCATGCTCTGGCCTGGCCTCACCGACCCCGTGCACGACAGCCAGCGGCTGTTCCGCCAGTGTCTCCAGGCGATGTCGGAACCCGGCACGCTGCACATTCTGGACGTTGCCGCCCCGCCCGAAGGGGTCCCGATCGGCGCCGCCCTGTGGGGCGTGCTGCTCACCCTGTGCGATCTAGACACCCGGGTGTGGATCGCCCGCGAGCTCGACACGTCGGCGCTGCGCGACGCGCTGACGTTCCACACCGGCTGTCACCCGACCGACGACCCGGCCAGCGCCGATTTCGCCCTGGTCACGCCCACCGCCCTGGTCGAAGGCATCGCCTTCGCCACCGGCAGCGACGAGTATCCCGATCGCAGCACGACCCTGCTGGTGGCGCTCGACCATCTCGCCGACCACGGCCCGTGGCAGCTCAGCGGACCCGGCATCCCTGAACGACGCTGGCTCGATGTCGGCAACGCCGAGCCGCTGATGCGACGTCTCGCCGCCAACCGTGCCCGCTTCCCGCGTGGCCTCGATGCCCTGCTGGCCTGCGACGCCCGGCTGACGGCGATTCCGCGCAGCAGCCGGATCGAGAAACACCTGGCGGAGGACCGCTCATGTATGTCGCAGTGAAAGGCGGCGAACAAGCGATCAATAACGCCCACCGCTTGCTCGCCGACCGCCGCCGTGGCGAGCGCGATCAGGCCGAACTGTCGGTGGCGCAGATCCAGAGCCAGCTGCGCCTGGCCGTCGACCGGGTGATGGCCGAGGCCTCGCTCTACGACCCCGAGCTCGCCGCCCTGGCGCTCAAGCAGGCCAGCGGCGACATGATCGAGGCCGTATTCCTGCTGCGCGCCTATCGCACCACCCTGCCGCGGCTGGCGGTCAGCGAGCCACTCGACACCAGCGCGATGCGCGTCGAGCGCCGCATCAGCGCCACCTACAAGGACATCCCCGGCGGCCAGATCCTGGGGCCAACCTACGATTACACCCACCGCCTGCTGGATTTCATGCAGCTGGCCGACGGCGAGACGCCGGAACCGGCACGCGCTGACGTGGCGCTGGAGCGTTGCCCGCAGATTCTCGACCTGCTCAATGCCGAGGGGCTGATCGAGCGCGAGCACGATGACGGTGCCCAACCCGCCGACATCACCCGCGACCCGCCCGACTACCCGGTCGATCGTGCCACCCGCCTGCAGATGCTGGCGCGCGGCGACGAGGGCTACCTGCTGGCGCTGGGCTACTCCACCCAGCGCGGCTACGGGCGCAACCATCCCTTCGCCGGCGAGATCCGCCTCGGTCAGGTGGAGATCGAGATCTCCGTCCAGGAGCTCGGCGAGTGCGTCTGCATCGGCGAAATCCCGCTCAGCGAGTGCCAGATGATCAATCAGTTCGGTGGCTCCCGCGAGGTGGCGCCCCAGTTCACGCGTGGCTACGGGCTGGCCTTCGGTCACAACGAACGCAAGACCATGGCCATGGCGCTGGTCGATCGCGCCCTGCGTGCCGAGGAACTCGGCGAACCCATCGGCAGCCCGGCCCAGCAGGCCGAGTTCGTGCTTGCCCACGCCGACAGCGTCGAGGCCTCGGGCTTCGTCTCGCACCTCAAGCTGCCGCACTACGTCGACTTTCAGTCCGAGCTCGACCTGCTGCGCCGGCTTCGCCGTGCCCATGCGGACGGCCAGCAAGCGGCATTCGACGCGGAGGAGGGCCAATGAACGGATACAACTTCGCCTACCTGGACGAACAGACCAAACGCATGATTCGCCGCGCGCTGCTCAAGGCGGTGGCGACTCCCGGCTATCAGGTGCCCTTCGGCGGCCGCGAGATGCCCATGCCCTACGGCTGGGGCACCGGCGGCATGCAGCTCACCGCCAGCATCCTGGGCGGCGACGATGTGCTCAAGGTGATCGATCAGGGCGCCGACGACACCACCAACGCGGTCAGTATCCGCGCCTTCTTCCAGCGGGTCGCCGGCGTCGAAACCACCACCGCGACGGCGCAGGCCGACGTCATCCAGACCCGTCATCGAATCCCCGAGGCGCCGCTCGGCCACGGCCAGATTCTGGTCTTCCAGGTACCGATCCCCGAGCCGCTGCGCTTCATCGAGCCCAGCGAACAGGAGACCCGGCTCATGCACGCCTTGGAGGAATACGGCGTGATGCACGTCAAGCTCTACGAGGACATCGCCCGCTACGGCCATATCGCCACCACCTATGCCTATCCGGTCAAGGTCGACGAGCGCTACGTGATGGATCCCTCGCCCATCCCCAAGTTCGACAACCCCAAGCTGCACATGAACGAAGCCCTGATGCTGTTCGGCGCAGGGCGTGAAAAGCGTCTCTACGCCATTCCGCCCTATACCCGGGTGGAAAGCCTCGATTTCGAGGATCACCCCTTCGAGATCCAGACCTGGGACGAATGCTGCGCACTGTGCGGTAGCGAGACCAGCTTCCTCGACGAGGTCATCACCGACGACGCCGGCAGCCGCATGTTCGTCTGCTCCGATACCGATTACTGCCTGACGCGCCGCGGGGAGGTGGCATGAAGCGTTACGTGCTTTCCAGGCCCGGCCTGGAGCGTCCCGCCCTGCTCGACGTGCAGGGCATCAGCTGCCTTTACGGCTCCGACAAGGGCTGCCAGGACATCGATTTCCGCCTGCATGCCGGCGAGGTACTGGGCATCGTCGGCGAGTCCGGCTCCGGCAAGTCGACGCTGCTGCGGGTGCTGGCCGGCCTGGAAGCCCCCGACAGCGGCCATGTGACTTACCACGCCGCGACCGACGACACGCTGGATCTCTATGCCATCAGCGAGGCGCGTCGTCGCGCGCTGCTGCGCCTGGAGTGGGGGCTGATCCACCAGAATCCGCGCGATGGCCTGCGCATGGATGTATCCGCCGGCGCCAATATCGGCGAGCGCCTGATGGCGCTGGGCCAACGCCATTACGGCCAGCTGCGTGCCACCGGCCAGGACTGGATGAGCCAGGTCGAACTCGACCCCGGGCGTATCGACGACGCGCCGCGAGCCTTCTCCGGCGGCATGCAGCAGCGCCTGCAGATCGCTCGCACGCTGGTCACCCAGCCGCGGCTGGTGTTCATGGACGAGCCCACCGGCGGGCTCGACGTCTCCGTGCAGGCGCGCCTGCTCGACATGATCCGTACCCTGGTGCGCCAGCTCGGCCTGTCGGTGGTGCTCGTCACCCACGATCTCGCCGTGGCGCGCCTGCTCTCGCATCGCTTGCTGGTGATGCGCCGCAGCCGGGTGGTGGAAGCCGGCCTGACCGATCAGATTCTCGACGACCCGCAGCACGCCTACACGCAGTTGCTGGTGTCGTCGGTGCTGACCCCTTAAAGGAGCCAGACCATGAATGCCTTACTCACCGTCGAAAATCTGCACAAGGGCTTCGTGCTGCATGGCCAGGGCGGCACCGCGCTGGAAGTCATGCACGACCTGTCGCTCGAACTGCGCGCCGGCGAATGCCTGGTGCTGGCCGGGCGCAGCGGCATCGGCAAGAGCACGCTGCTCAAGATGCTCTACGGCAACTACCTGGCCCGGCGCGGCCGTATCCGCCTGCACTTCAGCGACGGCCCGCTGGAACTGACCGAACTCCCCGCCCACGCCTGGCACCCGCTGCGCCGTGACGTGATCGGCTATGTCAGTCAGTTCCTGCGCGTGGTGCCCCGAGTCTCGGCCTGCGAGGTGGTGATGGAGCCGCTGCTGGCTCGTGGCACCGATGTGCGGGACGCACGCATCAAGGCCGAGACGCTGCTGGCCCGCCTCAACCTGCCGGAGCGATTGTGGCAGCTACCGCCCGGCACCTTCTCCGGTGGCGAGCAGCAGCGCGTCAATATCGCCCGCGGCTTCATCGGCGAGCATCCCCTGCTGTTGCTCGACGAACCCACGGCCTCCCTCGATGCCGCCAACCGCGCCGAAGTGGTCGCGCTGATCAAGGAGGCCAAGGCGCGCGGCACCGCCATGCTCGGCATCTTTCACGACGAGGACGTGCGCAGCCAGGTGGCGGATCGCCTGCTGCCACTCGACGACCACCTGACGGCCAAGACCAGGCACCCGGGACAGCACTCATGAGCGAACAGATCCTTACCCATGCGCGACTGGTACTCGACGACGAAGTCATCCCGGGCAGCCTGGTGATTCGCGACGGCAAGATCGCCGACATCGATACCGCGCCCAGCCGGCGTCCGGCGGCGATCGACTGCGATGGCGACTATCTGCTGCCGGGACTGGTCGAGCTGCATACCGACAACATGGAAAAGTACTTCCAGCCCCGCCCCAAGGTCGCCTGGCCGAGCCGTCAGGCGGCACTCGCCCACGACGCGCAGATGGCGGCCAGCGGCATTACGACGGTGTTCGATGCCGTGTCGATCGGCGACGTCAACAAGGACAGCATGCGCCACCTGGCGCTGCATGAGATGTGCGCCACCATCGGCGACATCGTCGTCGATGGGCTGGCCCGAGTCGATCATCGCCTGCACCTGCGCTGCGAGGTCAGCCAGCCCGAGACATTGCAGCGCTTCCAGGAACTGGCCGACCTGCCGCTGCTCGGCCTGGTGTCGCTGATGGATCACGCCCCGGGCCAGCGGCAGTTCGCCTCGTACGACGCCTATCGCATCTACTACCAGGGCAAATACGGCCTCAACGACGCCGAACTCGAAGCGTTCGTCACGGAGCAGCTCGCCAATAGCGCCCGTTACAGTGCCGAGTACCGTCAGGCCATCGCGGGCGAATGCCACAAACGCGGGCTGGCGCTGGCCAGTCACGACGACGCGACGCTGGAGCACGTCGCCGAGAGCCATGAGTACGGCACCCGTGTCGCCGAATTCCCGACCACCCACGCAGCCGCCGAGGCCTCGCATCGCGCCGGCATGGCGGTGATGATGGGCGCACCCAACGTGGTCCGCGGCGGTTCGCACTCCGGCAACATCGCGGCGGCGGCGTTGGTCGAGCATGGCGTGCTCGACATCCTGTCCTCCGACTATTATCCGGCGGCGCTGCTCGATGCGGTGTTCAGGGTCGCCCGGATGAAGGATGGCTACACGTTGCCGCAGGCGGTGGCCACGGCTTCTCGCCGGCCGGCCGAGGCCGTGGGTCTCAACGACCGGGGCCGTCTCGCCGCGGGGCTGCGTGCCGACCTGTTGCGCGTGCGCCTGATCGACGACCATCCGATGCTGCAACGAGCATGGTCCTGCGGGCAGCAGGTGCATTGATGATTCGCACGGATCCAGGTTCTGAAGTGAGCACGGAATCAGGTGCCGAAACACGCACGGGACCGGGTGCGAAAAAAGCCCGACTCGTTTACCTGATGGGCGCCAGCGGGGTCGGCAAGGACACCTTGCTCGGCGAAGTGCGCCGGCACCGCCCCGAATGGTTGGTGGCCCACCGCTATATCACGCGGCCCAGCGGCGCGAGCGAGAACTGCGTGGGCCTATCGCAGGACGAGTTTGACTGGCGACGGCGCCTGGGTCTGTTCTGCCTCGATTGGCACGCGCATGGTTTCGACTATGGCCTGGGCATCGAGATCCCGGCCTGGCTGGAGCGCGATCAGTTGGTGATCGTCAACGGCAGTCGCCGCGCCCTGGCCACGGCGCGCGAGCATTTCGGCGAGCGATTGCTGCCGGTGCTGGTGACCGCACGGCCCTCGGTGCTGCGGGAGCGCCTGATCCGGCGCGGCCGGGAGACGCGGGACGAGATAGAGGCTCGCCTGCGCCGTCACCAGCAACTGGAAGCCACCCTCGACGGGATCGCTCGCATCGATAACAGCCGTGAGCTGCGGCATACCGTTGCAGCGTTGCAGGCCTTGCTCGTGACGGAGTGCCCGGCATGAGGCTGCGCTTCATGGGCACCGGGGACAGCGCACAGGTACCGCGATTCGGTTGTGACTGCCCGGCCTGTCAGCGGGCCCGGGTATTGAGCGGCCACCGGCGCGGCCCGTGCTGCGCCGAAATCCGTGTCGACGGGGCCCGCATCCTGCTGGACGCCGGACGCATGGATCTCGCCGAGAGTTGCGAGCGTGAGCGTCCCGCGGCCGTTCTGCTGACCCACTACCACGCCGATCACGTCCAGGGGCTGTTCCATCTGCGCTGGGGCACGGGCGAGCCGCTTCCGGTCTATGGTCCCAAAGATGCCCAGGGTTGTGCCGATCTGCACAAGAATCCTGGCGTTCTCGATTTCCAGCCCGGCCTCAAGCCTTTCAGGACGCTGTCACTGGGCGGCCTGGAGATCATCCCCGTGCCCCTCAATCACAGCAAACCCACCTTGGGCTACTGCCTAGCCGGGCTTAATACCAGGCTGGCCTACCTGACCGACACGCTCGGCCTGCCCGGCGATACCGAGCGCTTTCTGCATCAGTGGCAGCCGGATGCGGTGATACTCGATGCCACCCACCCTGCCGGTCATCATGCGCCGCGCAATCACAACAGCCTCGACATGGCCCTGGCCATTATCGACCGCATAGCTCCCGCCCAGGCCTGGCTGACCCACCTCAGCCACGAATTCGACGCCCATGCCATGCATGAGCCACTGCGCTTACCGCCGAACGTGGCATTGGCGATGGACGGCCTGGAAATAGAGTTTTGACTCTCCGGCTCTGAACACGAGGAAACGACGTGACGACTCAGCCCGCTTCAAATGCGCTTTCGCCAGCCCCGACGGTCGCCTCGACATACGGTTGAGGCGACCGCCATGCTGGGCTGCGCTGGCACCGCCAGTTGGCGCGATCGACCAACGTGGGCTCTTGTCTTGCCGTGCCCGAGCTTTCAGGTCAGCGAGGAACTGATCGAAGGTATCGGGAGCATCATAATCGGTCAGCTTGCGCAGGTAGTAGCCCTCCCCGCAACCGGCGTCCAGACAATGGGCCGTGGTGTCGGCCACCGGCGAAGACGAGCGCTCCAGGTCAACGTTGCGTGGTCATACGAATACCGGACGCGTCATATCAGACGATCGAGCGGCGGGAGACCATGAGTTCATCCATCGGCGCTGCCCGCATCTGTAGCGGGCCGGGGGCCTGGCCCGTCGACGCGCGCGACGTCGCGTTCGCTGATGACCGACACCTCTCTCGGCCACCACTCGGGGTGATTATCGCGGATGAAGGCCATCAGTTTTTCCCGGAGGTTCATTTCCGCGATCCAGCCGGCGAAGGGGTCCGAGGTCATCAGGTAACAGACGACCCGCTGGGCCCTCTCGGTTTGCTCCGTCACGTAACAGCACAACTTGTGGTGCTCGATGACGTTGTCCTCCTCCTGCGCGTATTCCAGAAACTTTTCCCGAATGCACTGGATGTCGGCGCTCAGGTGAAGGGTCATCTCCAGGCTGCGGTACTCCTTGGTGTTCTTGACCGACAGGTTCTCGAAAGGCTTGGAAACGAAGTAGGTGACCGGCACGATCACCCGTCGTTCATTCCAGGATCGCAATCGGATGAAGGTGTAGAAGATGCCCTCCACATAGCACCACTGGCCTTCGAACATCACCAGATCGCCGATGCGTATGGGCTTCGCCAACGACAACTGAAACGAAGAGAGGATATTGCCCAGCACGGCTTGGCCGGCGATACCCACCAGTACCGTCAGGACACTGGCCGAGGCCAGCAGCGACAGCCCCAGCGACTCGAAGAGCTGGATCTGACTGAGCACGTAAACCGAAACGGCGGTCACCGTGATCAGGATGATGAGCCGGCGCATCGCGTAGAGTGTCGTCAGTAATTTACGCTCGTCCCTGGGTTTGGTGTCGTCGATCTGCCCCATGAGACGCCGCATCATTCTCAGCATGAGGGTATCGACGAGACGAAGCGCTACCGTGCCGGCCCCCCATGCCAGAATGGTGATCAACAGCACCCGAAAGAACGTCGCTACCACGGCCGAAAAGGACACCACATAGTCGAGCAGCATCTGGCTGACCAGCGACATGACGATGAGCGCCGTGGGCACCTTGATTCGGCCGGCGAAGATGCTGGGTGCGCCGGAAGGCAGCCAGAGCGCCATCAGCCTGACCAGGTAGGAAGTGCTCCACCCCACCAGGCCAACCACCAGCAGGAAGACCGGAATGGCCATCCATTCCCAGATCTTGAGCACTCCGAACGAGGCCTGGAAACGCTCCGGGATATATTTCTCCAACAAGGAAGGCCCGTAGTTCTCGTACAGCAGAGGAATCGACGAAACGCTATCCGGCATGATCAACCAGACCGGTTCCTCGTTGCCCACCCGATATCGGCCCAGGCGAATGTCATAGATTTCGCCATTGGCCGTGAGCGATGCCAGCTTGAGATTGCGGCGTGGCTCTCCCGCCTGGGGATTCTGACCCGACGAGTCCTCGATGGCGGCATCCTGGCGGCCGGGAAGATCGGACACATCGAGCCACTCGCCACGCTTGAGTACTTCGGCCAGCTTCCTGGCAAGCTCGTCTCCTCGCTCCCGCTGCTCTGCCGGGGCTAATTCGGAGAGGTTGAGGATATGCGCCGCCGCCTCGAATCTACGATTTTTCGTCAGCTCCAGGAAGCTGCGGATCGACTCTCGCGGCGTCATTCGGTTGACCGCCTCGGGAGAGTGGCCCAGCCCTTCGTTCAGCGAATCGACGGAGAACCAGCGCGTCTCTTCGCTTTCGGCGCCCGGGGTTTGCGCCACGCACAGGCTGGAGAAAGTGAGCGTTACCGTGGTCACCAGCCACAATATCCATGAGCCATTCTTCTTCATACGTCCCTTACCGATTCCGTGGGTCATCCATGCCTCCACTGGGTACCGGATCGACCCGACCCGGCCGGAGCCGCAGCTGGCGCCAAGCGACCCGGAGCAGTGGCCGGTCAAGTACAGCGCAGCGGGTTTTACTCGTCCAGTTCTGGTGGTCAGCGGCTGGGTGGCTGCTAGGTGAGGCGATTCAGCGCCTCCAGCAACCAGCCCTGGGCGATATGCTCCTGCTCCAGCCGAAGAGCCGGCGCCAGCCGGTTCTCGCGGAGCGTCTCAAACACGTCACTTTCTGCTTCGGTCAGATTGGCGAGCGCCCCATTGAAGCGCTTGGCGTCGTCTTCCCGTCCCCAGACCGGCCGGTGAGCCTCGAACGTGGCGCGGTCCATCAGCAGCGAGCGCGCATGCGGAAAGGCGTGGCGGAACCGATTGAGAATGGCGAAGCCATGGGTGTCGATATCGCCCCAGTAATAGAGTCGTTTAGCGGCCAGCCAGGGAAGGTGACGCAGCGCCTCCACACGATAGCCCAGGCCGAAGATCACCAGCGCGTTGGGGAAAGGCGGAAACGCCAGACCGTTGATCTCGTTCTCGGTGATGAAGACGGTATCAGCCCCCGGGTCGAATCGGGCGAGTTGCTCCACCGGCACCGTCAGGTCGGTGAGCCCCTGAATCGCCAGGCGCTCATCCAGCAACCGGAAACGAATCGGCACCGGCTTGTCGCGCAGCCCATAGCGGCGGTTGAAGCCGCGCACCCCGGTGGCGCCGGCATCGATCGCCCCGGCCGGCAGCACGGGGTCGAGCAACTCACCGAGCAGGCCGCGATGGGTTTCGATGAACTTGGTGTGGATGCCGGGAATATCCAGCTCGCGCAGGTAAACAGCGGGCCTCGGGTGCGCCTGGAACCAGGCCAGCACGGCGAGTAGATCGTCCCACACCGGCTCGTGTTCCAGGGCCCGCAGCGGGCGTCGACACAACCCGCTTCGCAAGGCGGGAAACATCGCCAGGCTACGCTCGGCGAGTCGGGAAAAGCGCGCGGCGTCATCACGCCGGCCGAGCCAGCGCAGGGCATCGTCTTCGGTGTCCACGGTGATCGCATCGGGCAGGTCGTTGGCGCCCTGCACCCGATGGCGGCGCTGGCGCCAGTGCACCGTATAGCCGAAGCCCTTCTTATCCTTGGAACTCTCGCGCAGGACGCGCACCCAGTCGGCCACCTCGGCGAAACGTTCGGTGATATCCCCGGCAGCGGGTTTGCGCAGCCTCAAGGTCAGGGGGAATAGCGGCTCGCCGTTCAGACGCGCGCGCAGAATATCGCCCCGCAGCCAGACTTTCTCCATCTGCTGGCGCAGATCGGCCGGCGAGGTCCAGCTCATGGCTGCACGCGAATCCGCTCGCGGGCGGTCTTTTCCGTGCGGTATTCCTCGATGCCGAGATTGCGCACCAGGGACTCGCGGCCCTCGCGGTTGTGCACGAAACCGACGCTGTGCACATAGGGCTCGATGATATGAATCTTCTGCAGCGGGGTGACAATCAGCAACTGCAGGTTAAGCCGCTTGAACAGTTCCAGCCCGTAACGGGCGGACTCGTCGGAACCGCGGCCGAAGGCCTCGTCGATGACCACGAAGCGGAATGAGCGGGAGCGCTGCTCGCCCCATTCCAGGCCGAACTGATAAGCGAGACTGGCGGCCAGCACGGTATAGGCCAGCTTCTCTTTCTGGCCGCCGGATTTGCCGCCGGAGTCGGAATAATGCTCGTATTCCCGGTCGTCCTCGCGCCAGCGTTCCGAGGCGGAGAACACGAACCAGTTGCGCACGTCGGTAACTTTATGGGTCCAGCGCTTGTCCAGTTCGCCGGTGCCGTCACGGCCCCGGAAGCGTTCGATGATGTGTTTCACCTGCAGAAATTTCTGCTCGGTGTACTGCTCTTCCTCGTTGCCGCTGAGCGCACCCTCGGTACAGGCGCGCAGCTCCTGCTGGAAGTCACGTACTTCGTTGTCGCTGGTGGGCTCCGCCAGCAGCGTGATGTAGCGGCCCGGATTATAGTCGATGCCCTTCAGGGAACGGTTGATGATGCCGATGCGCTCGCGGATCGCCTGGCGCTCCTTGTGCAGTTGCCCCTGGAACGCCGCCACCTCGCGGATGGTGTTCTCGTTGAGCAGTTCCTTGAAACGGCGCTCGAAGCGCGGCAGGTCGTCGCGCTGCAATTCCTCCAGCATGGCGCGGTAATCGCCGCCGGCGGCCAGGCTGGCGTCGACCTCGCGGCTTTCCAGCGGCCATTCATGCTGGTGGCGCTGCATGGCACTGACGATTCGCTCGCTCAGTGTTTTCAGCTGCCTGTCGTGCTGATCGATGCGTTTTTGCAGCCAGTCGCGCAGCTCGCTTTGCTGATTGTCGCAGGACTCCACCGTCAGGGTGCGCCCGGCCAGCGCCGCGTCGTGGTAGCCCGACAACGTCTCGAAGCAGGCGCGCCCCGCCTCGTCGGCTTCGGCCAACTGCGCGGCGCTCTCCTCGCGCTGGGCGCTGGCGGTCTCGGTCTTGTTCTGGTTCGCGCCTTCGTCTTTACCCAGGGCTGACAGGGCGTCTTCGGTTTCGCCCAGGCTTTCTTCCAGTTCCTCGAGCTGGCTTTCCAGTTCCCGCAGCAGGTCGTTGGCGGCTTCCAGCGCCTGGCGCTCGTTCTCCAATTGTTCCAGTTGCCGAGCCAACGGCTTCCAGTCCAGCTCTTCGAAATCGGCGAACATGGTCAACTGATCCAGCTTGCGCAGGGCGTCGTCCAGGGTCTTGCGCTCGGTCTCCCAGACTTGCACACGCCCGGCCAGTTCCCGGCCACGCCGGGCCAGGGATTCCGCCTCCGCTTCCAGGGCGCGAATCTTGGCCTGGTTGTCCCAGCCCAGCACGTAGCGGCTGGCGTCATCGAGGCGATGACGGTCGTCCTTTTCATGGCGGCCACCGGGCGCCTTGATCTGCCCGGCACGGGTCACCGCGCGCTGCTCACGGCGGAAGCGGGTCAGATCCTCGCAGCAGACGTAATCGAAACGCCGCACCAATTCCCGCTCCAGCCACGGATAAAAGGCGCTGTCCGGCTGGATGCGCAGCTTGTCGGTCAGCGAATCCGGCGCCGCCGCCGGCACTTCGCCGCGCGGTTCGCGAACCCGGAAGTACACCAGCCGGCCGCGCAGATGGGTGCGTTCGACCCAGTCGGAGACCCGCTCGTACAAGGCGTCAGGAACCAGCAGCGAAAGGCCGAAATTGTGCAGCAGGCGCTCGATGGCGCCTGCCCAGTCGCGCTCCTCGGCGGGCACCTGCAACAGCTCACCGGCAAACGGCACCTCGTCGTCGTCGAGTTGCAGCGCTTCGCACAGTGCCTCGCGGATCGCCAGCACCCGGCCGGGAATGTTGGAGCGGCGCCGCCGCAGGGAGTCGAGCTCCGTTTCCAGCTCGCCGTGCTGACGATTCAGCCCGTGCAGGTCGGCGCCGGCCTCGTTGATGTGGTTCTGCAGCTGCGCGCGCTGCTCCTGCAATTCATCTTGCCGCTGCTCCCGCTGACGACGGTTGTCGATGAAAAGGTCCAGGGTGTCGGCGTCGGGCAGCGACAACGCCTGGGCCAGTTCGCGGTATTGCTCCGCCTTGTCCTGGCGCTGTCGCTTTTGCCGCTGGCAGGATTGCATTTCCGCCTTCAGCCGTTGCAGCCGATCGCCGCCGTTGTCGGCGATGGATTGGCGCAGATCGTCGCGGCGCGCCTGTTGGTCCCGGCGGCGGGTTTCCAGGGCGTTGCGCCGCTGCGCCAGCCGCTGCGCCTCGGCGGCCAGGTTGTCCAGGCGCTTGTCCAGCAGCTCCATTTTCAAGCTGGCGAACCAGGGCCGCAGCGCCTCGCGGCTTTGTCGCAGCTCCGCCACCTGCCGCTCGCGCTCGTCGTGGCGGTCCAGATCGATGACCAGCGGCGCGAGCATGTCGATGCGCCGGCGCGCCTTGAGCACCGCCTCGTGGGCGCGGTTGAGATCGTCGAAGTGACGGATCAGCGCTTCGATGCGTTCGCCCACCGGGAACGGCTCGAGCATGTGATCGCGCACGAAGCGAGTGATGTTGTCCACCGACTTCATGGAGACGGTCTGATTGAACAGCTCCATGGCCTGTTCGTTGTCGATGCCGAAACGGCGGCGAAAGGCAGCACCATAACCGGGGAAGGCATCGAACACCTCGACGCCGGTTTGTTTTTTCAGGCGCTTTTTCAGATCGGCGATGTCGTTGCCGAAATCGGCGAAGTCCCCGGCCAGGGTCAGCGCCCGGTCGGCCACCACGTAGAAGCGCTCCGGCTGGCCGGCGCTGTCCTTGATCCAGAACACCTGGGCCAGCGTCACGTCCTGGTCGTAACCGGCATTATGAAAGTGCCCGAGAATCACCGAGTAGCTGTTGTGATCGCGCAGCGCCACCGCCTTGGCGGAAAGCCCGCTCTCGCCCCGCTCGGATTTGTAATAGCCCAGCACGTAGGAACGCAGCGAGCGCTCCTTGCTCTCGGCGCCGGCGGCCTTGTTGTAGGTGATGCGCTGCGCCGGCACCAGCAGGGTGGTGACCGCGTCCACCAACGTGGACTTGCCGGAGCCGATGTCGCCGGTCAGCAGGCTGTTGTTGCCCTGCGGGTCGAGCGCCCAGACCTGGCGGTCGAAAGTGCCCCAGTTGAGCACCTCCAGGCGCTGCAACCGAAAGCCGGCCTGTTCGTTGGAGGCGGCGAAATCCAGCCCCAGACTCTCACCCAGCCCCCGACTCTCACCCAGCCCCAGACGCTCACTGTTCACCGGCTTGCTCCCGATAGTCCTGTAGACGCTGTTCGAACTCGCCCAGCCACTGCGCGTCCACGAAGGATTGCAGAATGCGGCGCACTTCATAACGGTCGCTCTGGCCGCGCAGCCGGCGCAGGAACCCCAGTTCGATCACCTTGTTGATGTCGCCCTGCACGCGGTCCACCAGTTTCGCTTCATTGGCGGTGTCCGGCAGGAACAGCCGCACCAGTTCCACGATCTGCTCCTGGGTCAGAATCAGACGCGCCTCGCCGCCGCTGGCATCGTGCTCGGCGAGCTTCTTGCGCAACAGCGCCAGCAACAGACTGACCGGATAGGAAAGCTGCCGGCGCGGTACCAGCCGCGGCGGGCCCTGCTCGTCCTCGCCGCGCTCCACCTGACGCAAATAGGCATAGCCTTCCGCTTCGTCCAGCACCAGCTCCAGCCCCAGCACCGCCACATAATCGCGCACCCGGCTTTGCAGCGTCAGCAGGGCCTGCCACAGCACCTCCTGCTGATCGCGGTAGAGCACGCCCTTGAGCAGATGGATCAACAAAGGCGACAGGTCAGATGAAGTATCGATATCGGTTTCACTCATGCAATCACCGGCTGAACAGCACATCGGGAACGGTGGCGCGGCGCATCATGCCATGATCGTCGCGCCAGCTCACCTGGCACTCGCCGGCCTCGTCGATCAGCGCCTTCGGATCGTCGGCGGCCAGCGCCAGCCAGGCCACCAGCTCCGCCAGGCCGCGCTCCAGGGGGCTGTGTTCCAGCAGCGCCACCAGGGTGATCTGATCACGGGTCTGCAGTACCCGCTGCAACCGCGAGCGCAACGCCGCACGGTCCACGTAAAACTGCTCGAACAGGGCCCCGGCGTCCAGATCGGCATCGCCGGTGGCCAGCGCGCTCTGCGCGATGCGCGGTTTAAGCGGTGGCCGGTACAATGGCCGCTCCAGGGGCAGCACCACCGCCGGCGCCAGTTCGTCCAGCGTCATGCCCGGCGCCTGGGCCGGCGCCTCGCGCACCGCCAGGGCGTGCTGTTCGACGTCATGCAGCAACTGCATGATACGGCGGTTCTCCAGCCAGGCCTGATCGTCCAGGTAACGGCGCAACTGCTCGGACAACCGCGCCACGGTACGCAGCGTCGCCTCGCCGGCCTCCAGCCAATCGTAGTGCACCCGCTGCAGGCGCGGATCCGGCTCCAGCTCGCGCACCGGGTCCAGCGTCAGCACCTTCTCCAGCAACGCGGACAACTCCTCCTGCCGGCTCGGCGACATCAGAAAGTCCCAGAACGCGCGAAAGGTGCGACCCTGGTCCGTGTCGGTGATGGCGTCGTGCTCGCCGAACACCTCCGCCAGCATATCGCCCTTGCCGCCGTCCCAGGCCGCCACCTTTTCGCGCACCTGGCGATCCAGATCGCGGAAGTTCTGCTCCACCTGACGGAAGTCCGCCAGCAGCGCCCGGGCGGTGTCCGACATCTGCAAGAAACGCTCGCGCAGCCGGGTATCGTCCATCATCCGCAAGCGGCCCGCATCGATCTCCTCGATCTCGCGCTCGATGGCCTGCTTGCGCCGGGTCAGTTCCTCGATGCGCGCCCGGGGATCGGTCTCGGTGCCCTCGGTGATCTCGCGCAACAGCTCGAACACCGTCAGCAACCGCGATTCCGCGCCGATAAAGCGCTGGCCCTGCAACGACACCAGCCACTGCACGGCCTTTTCCGTGGCCGGTGCCAGATCATAATGGGGCTCGTCGCTGTCGCGCGGGTAATACTTGCGCAACCAGCCCCGCTCATCCGCCGCCCAGTCGTTCAGATACTGACGTGCCGGCTTGGGAAAGGCGCCCTCGCCCAACCGCTCGCGCAAATGAAACAGAAAATCCTCCAGCCGGGACGCCAGCTCCGCCTCCGCAAAGGTACGCTGATTCGGCTCGATGAAATAACGATACAGGAACGCGGCCACCAGCGGCCCATGGTCGGCAGCCAGCAGCCGCCAGCCGGGATGCTGGCGGCGCAGCGTGGTGAGGGAATCGTAGTCCATGCTCGATCTATAGATGCCAGACGCTAATATTGCATCTGAGTGTCGCGAAACCGCCCGGCCCGCATCAAGCGTTAATTTTGCCCGGGCGCGAGTGAGCGGATCGTAGCGCTCGACGTGCTGTAACACCCCCGGCAATACATGCGTCGTCCGGCCAAGTCGTGCATGCTGGTGGGCAAGAAGCTAACGACATCACGGCAACAGGCGAGGGGTATCCATGAGCCAGGAGTCGGAACCGACACGCAAGGCACTCTACGAGCAAGCGCAACAGCAGGAGATCGCGGGACGCTCAAAGATGAGCAAGACCGAACTGGCGGCGGCGCTCGAGCGGCAGCCGTTCGCGGAGTCCGCCGCTCCGGTGGTGGCGACACGTTTCGATACCTTCAAACGCTTGGCCGAAGCGGTGGCGGCCGGCGAGTTCGTGCTGCGCCCGCGCGCACTGACCGGCTACGTGCGTCGTCGGCACGTGCGCCAGACCCTGCGCGAGGATCATCGGATGCGCATCGCCGACGGCTCCGAGGAAGCCAGCGCCAAGTTCGATCAGCTCTCCGACTCGCTATTCTCGTTCTTTCGCGGCACGGCGCTACTGTTCTACCGCGACATGGCCGGCGACGACGCCTGGATGCCGACCGTGCTCGCGCTCGGCGACGTTCATCCCGGCAACTTCGGCGTCATGCCCAACATGGACAACGTGCCGATCTTCTCGGTCAACGATTTCGACGAGGCCTACTACGCGCCCTTCACCTGGGATATCAAGCGTGGCGCGGTCGGCTTCATGATCGCCTCCGCAACCGAGGGCAATCTCAAGTGCAAGCAGCGCCTCAAGGTCGTGCGGCATTTCGTGAAAGGCTATATCGAGGAGATGCAGCGGCTGGCCCGGGAAGGCACCGAGCAGGATGAGGAGATGCGTCACGACAACGCCCCGAAGCTCATCCGCAAGCTGTTCGAGGACGCCGATGAAGACCGCGCCGAGTGGCTCGCCGACGACTACCTCGACGAGACGCGAAGCCACTTCCGCCCCACCAGGAAGCTGGTGCCGGTCTCGTCGCGCCGTGACGAATTCCAGGCGATCACCGACCGGTTGATCGAAGAAAACGAGATCGACGTGCCGGCACGCGCCAGGAGCCTGCGCAGGAAAGGCGCGAACGAGAATGGCATGCGCGTGAAGGACGTGGCGATACGTCTCGGTCAGGGCACCGCCTCGCTGGGGCTCAACCGCTATTACGTGCTGATCGAAGGTCCACAGCGCGACGGCACGGACGATCTGATCATCGAGTACAAGCAGGCCCGGCACTCTGCCCTCTCAGGTCTGGCACCGCCCTCCGCCTACGCAATGGACACCCTCGCCGAACGCATCAGCCATGCCCAGGCGGTGCACCTGATAGGCGGCGATGTCTTCTACGGCCACGTCACGTTCGAGGGCCACAGCTACCTGTCACGCGAGCGCGCGCCGTTCCGCGACGCTATCGATCTGGACGATCTATCCAAAAGCGAATGGAAGGAGTACGCCCGCATCTGCGGACAGGTGCTCGCCCGCGTGCACGCCCGCTCCGACGACTCCGGCAGGGTCGACTACGACATCGAACCGGCGATCATGAACGCCATCGGCCCGCCGACGCTGTTCACCGAGGACATGGTGGAATTCGCCGTCGAAGCCGCCGACCGCCTGCGCCGGGACCACGAGATGTTCCGCGAGGACCACGCCCGAGGCGCGTTCGAGCACCTGGATTGGGTGCATCAGTGATTCACACGGACGCGGTATCGGCGGCGAGCCGCGACGGGGGCGCGCTCAACCATCGCCAATAGTGCGTCACCAGCCCGCCGACGATCAGATTATTGACTATTACCCCGGTACTGAAGGACAGATACGACTCGAACTGATTGACGATCACCCAGTAGACGAAGAAACTGCAGGCGAACAGCGCCATGTCGTTGGGCATCGCCCCGCCCCGCCAAGCCAGCCAGGTTGCGCGACCAACCCAGATCACCAGCGCGCCCATCACTGCCAGGCCAAGCAGCCCGTAGGCAACCCAGGTCTCGATAAAGAAATTATGCAGGTGGCCATAGTTCTTCTTGACGAATTCCGGCAGCCAGGGCGTTTCGTCGATGACCAGGCTCCGACCCTGGCCGCCCCAGCCGACCAGCGGCCGTTCGCCGATCCACTCCGCGGCGGCCACCCAAGTATTGATGCGTATGCCGATGCTGCTGTAAGGCACATTCTCCAGGTTGCCTTCCAGCACCTCGCCGACCACCTGGTTTTCAGCCGTCAACCGCTCACTCAACGTGTCCTGAAATGCCGCAAGCAGCGCCGTCAGGGCGACCAGCCCTACGCCTGCTGCAATCAGCAGCGTGCGACGCAAGCGCGCAAGCCCGACGTGACGCGCCTGCCAGACGAGCCACATGGCCCCCATCAAGGGCAAGGCCAGCGCCAGCGCCAGCCACACGGCCCGCGTCTGGCCGATGACGACACCCACGCCACACAGCAACAGCACCGCCAACCAACTCACCAAGCGCCATGTCGCAACACGCGGCCAGCCGATCCAGCGCGGCGCAAACGCAACCACACCGACCAGGACCACACCGAACAGCATGGAAGCATGCTGATTATTGCGAATGCCAAAGCCCACTCGCTGACCTTGCAGCCCCCGCCACCACTCCTGCCAACCGCCACCATAGATGTACGTGGCGATCAGATAGCCCACCACGGCCAGCCCCCACACAAGCAGCGTGTTGTGCGTACTCCCGCCCAGCCACCAGGCGACGGCGATAAAGATGAACAGCTTGGCCAGCCGATCGACTTCGGGAATGGCCGAGATCCATTGCGGATGGTTGAAATAGCCCAGCGTCCATGACAACACCTGCACCGCAATGGCCGCCAGCAACAGCCAGAGCGCGGCACTGTTGCGCAATCCACGACCGCAGGCCAACAGCGCGATCAGCCCGGCTACCGCCATCAGGGTTTCAATGGGGTCGCCCACCTCGGGCCAGAGGATCTTGAAGAACGCCATCAGGCATAGCGCCAGGCCGCCAGACCGGGCAAGCCAACGGGGCGAATGCCAAGGGGCCGGGCGCCAGGATGGAACAAGTCTCTTGATCATGCGGAACTCTTGTCAGTCAAAGAAGGTGCGTGCGGCCATGCCCCACAGGGTTCAGAGTCTAACAGCTGCTGAGGGTCCAACCAGCTTGACAGTGAGGGACGGCACGCTCCACGTAGCTTGGCGCTGCATAGACCCCCCAGCTGCAGGTCGCCGATGCGCCGTGCCATCAGCGATTGATCGGTAAGCTCGCCACCGCGGGCATGGAAGGTGATGCCCGAGTTTTGGGGGAACGCCCCGCACCCGACGCTGACCGCCGTCGGCGTCACCTGGCTCTATGGCTTCGATTTTGAAATCAAGGTAATAGCGAATCTTCCGGAATCGGCCACCGAGTGAGCTCGGCCATTACCGGGTCACGTTCGAGCGTTTCCCGGTTCACCCGATCGACCAGTTCGAGCAGCGTCTCGTACTTCGACGTGCCGGACGTGCCGGCCACGCTGGTTAACTCAGGCGCCCCCTGACAAGTCGGCCATCGGGCGCCAGGATA
The DNA here is from genome assembly GCF_021151495.1 of Halomonas sp. IOP_31. Lineage (NCBI taxonomy): Bacteria > Pseudomonadati > Pseudomonadota > Gammaproteobacteria > Oceanospirillales > Halomonadaceae > Halomonas > Halomonas sp. IOP_31. The sequence goes on from NZ_JAIRBP010000020.1 coordinate 49,250, forward strand.
GGCTATCGAGTCCAGCTGCAGCCGGCTACCGGGCTTCGAATGTCACGCTCGGGGTTGCTCATCCCTCTTCCATTCCTTGGCGACATATCACCACCCGGTTCCTGCCGTCGCGCTTGCCGACGTAAAGCGACTCATCCGCCCGCGAGATCAGGGCCTGCAGGTCGACGTCCTCATCGTGTGCAATAGCGATACCGATGGTGACGCTCAGGCGCATCTCGCTCATTTCTTCCATAAGCGGCAGCTCGGCGACCTTCGTCTTCAAGCGCTCCGCCACGATGAGAGCGTCGTCAGGGCCGGTGTCGGGCAGGGCAACCACGAACTCTTCGCCACCAAAACGGCCTATCACATCCGTGGGGCGCAGAGCGTGCGTACAAACTTCCGAGACCCTGGCCAGCACCCAGTCTCCGTGACTGTGGCCCCAGGTATCGTTGATGCTCTTGAAATGATCCACGTCGATCATGAAAAGGCTGAACGGTACCTTTTCCGATCGCGAATTCTGCAGCAGCGCCTTGGCTCGCTTCATGAAATGGCTCCGACTATTCAGCCCCGTCAGGGCATCCCGCTCGGCGACCATGCGCAACTGCTCTTCCAGCGATTTTCGATGCGCTATTTCCTTGAGCAGTTGGCGGTTTTTATCGCGCGCTTCGTGAAGCAGCGCAAATTGCTTGCGCTGCAGGCTCTCCAGACGCAGCAAGGCACAGAAGCCCACTACATTGGTCATGACCAGCAACAGCGCCAAGCGCAGCGTATCCACCGGCGCAAGCTCGGCAAACAGTACCGCAGAGATCAGAAAGCCGATGCTCAGATAGAGGCTGGCGAACGTTACCACCGTCAGCAGGTTGGGGATCAGGAGATAGAACGCCATGGTAGCGACCACCACCGCCGTTATCTGCGTGGAGAGGCTCTCGGGGCGCAGGGGAACAATCAGGATGATGCCCGTCGCAAGTATCCAGAGCGGCATGGCGTGTAGCCATATTCTTGAATAGCTGCCCCTGCGTGCGATAATCAATGCCAGGAAAAGGCAGAGACCAACCACCACGCTGCGCATGGCAATCAACAGGTAATATTCTCTGGAAAGGCCCAGCAGATAGTAGTCGGTAATGGCGAACATGCCAAAGATCAAGGTCGCCACGATCAACGAAAGCGAGGACTCGAGTCGCACCCTCGTCTTGATGGACCTGCGATACATTGACTCCCTGCCATCGTCACGAAACTGCCCCGTCAGCCAATGTACGTCATATTGCTTTTTTAGGGCTCTTCGTCGTTTCATGTGGATTTGGCCTGATCCAGCAGGCTCCCCACCGGGCTGCCAATCAGATAGATCATGGTGATGAAGTAACCCTCGTTGCGGTACCCGCGAGCCCGTGATCGGGCGCCTTGAAACAAGCTGTTCATCCCTTCCAGTCGTGCATTGGTCAGCGCCGATAGCCAGCGCCGAATGACCCGGTCGGCATGCCGTTCCAGGATGTTCAACGCCTTCCTGACCGGCGCCAACAGGGCCTTGTCCGCGATCGCCTCCCGGGCGAAATTAAGGAAGCGGGTGATCCGCCAGCGGGCCCCGCGAGGGGTGGGCGCCTGCTGAATCCAGCGCAGCTTCTCCTTGATGATCCAGAGCAGGGTGAAGTCGCTCCCGGGACGCGCCCAGGGCACCTCGACACGTTTGATGCCATGGTCGGGACACTTGGCGCGGGGCACCCGAGCATGCAGGTAACAGTGATGCTGAAAGAAGTTCAGATGGCGCCAGGTCCTGGTGGTGAAGTCATGCGCAGGACAGGCCTTGCCGCACTCGGGGCAGGGGTAAAGATTACCTCGCTCGGCTTCGACATGGAGGTCCAGACGGTGAGGTGACACGGCAGTATCCAGGTGCTGATCCTTGAGAGTCCAAGGTGCTTCAAGGCCCAGGCCAAGGGTCAGAATCTGCGTGCCGTTCATGTTCTACCTCCTGTCCATATGGAGGTCATATCCTGGCCCCGTTCAAGGGACGAATTCCACACCCAACGACGAAGAGCCGTATTTTCTATCGGCCGCTAGCCCAGGGGCTTACCTCTACTTAGCCTCGCTCGGTAACGTTTTGCAATGAGACTTACCGGCAAGTTTGGGGAAGCCGGCAATTCTGGGCGACGCTCATCAGCCCGCTCGGTCGCGCAAACCGTAGCGGCGGCTACTCGGCTATCCCTCGCTTTCGCCAGCCACCCAGCGGGCGAAGGCGTCGGCTTGGGGGGGGCCGTCTCCTGCACGGCGTAGACCACCAGGCGCAGATGCCGACCTTCGTCGACGATCAGGCGGGTGTGCTCACAGCCGACCTTGCCCAGGCCATCGAGATCGAGCGCACGCTCTGGCAAGGGGCATCCACCTCGTGGCGGCGCCACCACTGGCAAAATTCGGGCGAGTGCGCTGAAAGTTCCTTCATCAGGATGCCGATGGCGGGATCGCCATCCGCCCGCGCGTAGTCGCGCCGGAAACTGGAGAGAAAGCGTGGCACCAGGGTCGGCCAGTCGGCGATCACCGGGCGCAGCTCGGGGTCGGTGAACAGCATCCAGAGCAGATTGCGATACTCGGCGGGCCGGCGGGCTTGGCCCTCGCCGCCTTGTTAGCCGAGTAACTGCGCGCGTGTGGCCGCAAAGCCATCCCGTATCGTGCTATGCGCGGCGCCGAGGCCCTCGACACAGTAGCTGTTCAAAAACTGTCGGCCGGCAAAAAGCCTGCGGTCGGTCTCGGTCAGCTTGGCTTGCTCGCAGACCCCGTCCCATGCACCGGCGATCGTGAGGAGTTGGTTCTCGATGATGGCCTGGGCCTGTTGGTCATTGAGCAGGAAATCCGGGGCGGCCGCGAGGCAGCTGTGCAGCGTACTCATACGGTTTTCGCCCTTGATCAGCATCGCCTGCGTCGCCTCGTTGCCCGTTCGCCCCTGCGGGCAGATGTCATAGGCCGGGGTCAACGAGAGCATCCTGCCGTCCCAGAACGCGGCATGGTTGCGGGCATGATCGTCCGTGTTGCCGCACAGGATATTGAAGACGATCCGAGCGTAGAGCTCTCGCAGCGTTTGCTTGGGGTCGGTGAAGCGGTGACGGATGACTTCGGCAAGATCCTCGTAAGACGCATAGCGCGCCATCATTTCGTCAAGGCCGAGCATCGTCAGCGCCGACACCATCGCTTTGCGCTGCCAGCCAGCCCCTGATTTGATGCGATCGAAGCGGTCGATGAGCAGCACATCCTTGCCGGCCGCCGCAGTCAACGAGACCGGGGCGACATCGAGCTCACATGCAGCCGCCAGCTTCATGGCGATGAATTCCGCCTTCACGACGCTGTAAATATCCGTGCTCGACGAGAACTTGGCGATCATTTTGCGATCGCCATGGTCGATCAGGGCCTTCGGGCGGGCGCCGCCAATCGAGGTGCCGTGGTTCAACGCCTGGTCGAGGGCGGGCGTCAGCGGGGCGCCCTTCTCGATCCGTTCAGCCGCTTCCAGCAACTCTTCATAAGACGCCTCGGCCTTGAGGCGAGGCACGTATTCCGTGGCGGAATGCTGGAAGTCGAGGGCGCCGATCCGGTCCGACCCCGATTCGAGCCAATAGGTGAGTTCGGAGATGTCGTCAGCTGCGGCGCCAGCGGCCTTGCCCCCCATCAGACGATTGATGATCACCCGGCGCCCCCAGGCATCGGGCGAGGCGTCACGCAGGCAACTGGCCATCGACAGGCCAGCGGTCGGTTCGATCAGGCCGCGGCGCAACGGCAGTTCGGGGTCATAGATCGGGATCGCGCCATCGCGCGCCAGGTAGCTGGCACCATAGTTGAAGCTGTAGCCATCGCCATGCTGCGTGACGCGACCGGCCACCACGGGTTGCGTCTCTCCCGGCAACCAGATCCAGACATAGGCCTCTCGTGGCTGCGTCAGCCTAGAAGTCATCATCGACCTCCTGCCTGCCCGGGCGAACCCGCTTCGGCAGCAGCGTCAGTTTTTCCTCGAGATGGGCGTTATGCATCGCACCCGCCCGGTCGTCGACATCGAACAGCCGCACGCCAACGAGTGTGGCGACCTCGAAGACGATGCCGATCTCGGTGCCGGCTTCGCCATTTTCGATGTTACGGAGGGTCTTACGCGAGATGCCTGCGCGCTCGGACAGTTCCGCAGCGGTGAGTTCCCGCTCCAAGCGGCCAGCCTTGATCAGCTTGCCGAGGATCGAGAGTGCCTGCCTGGTGACGCGGGAGTAGCTGCGCGGCCGCTTCATTGCCATCTCGTCAAATTGGGCATTTTAATACTCATTATATAGCTTGTGAGCATTCAAGTGCTCACTATGAAGCGGCCTGCATGAGATAGCAAGAATATGGGCATTTTATTACCCACAAGGTCGTTATATGAAACTTTAAATGCTCATTCTCCAAGCAGTTGGTGATCATTACCTGAATCAATCGTGCTGTAGAGCGCCCTCGGCGCCTCGCTCGGCGGGCTCGCCTAGCGCTACAGATGCCTGTCGACGCGCTCTCCATAGCCGCCGGGCTCGTGGCGCTATCGGACATGGGCGTGCAGGCATGGCTGCTGAGGACGCAGGCTCGTGCGCGCGGTGTGGTCTGCCCCGGTTCGTGAACTCGCATCATGCGTCGGACCGTAATGAATAATGTATCAATACGTTGCGCCAGGTGCTCCTGCGTTAATCGACGCATGCGACGCGCTATTGATAGAACATGACCGAGATTACTCAAGGCAAGCGCCACGAGGGGCGGCATCGCAACCTGGCTGCCAGAGCGTTTGGAACCTGAGGACACCATATCCAAGCTATCCAAATATGAACGGTAGTTGCTCCATAGGAGACAAATTTGAACACTACAATGAGCCCGCCTCATTCATCAGGGTGCCGAAAGAGGGTGCTGAACCGAGAGGCTGCCAGTATCGGCCCGCTTCGATGTCATCAGGCTATTGAGTAGCCGGTTGACTTATTCCCCATTCGGCTTATGGGCGGTCGCTTCATAACTATTGAGAAAAGATATCTGACGCCGGCCCAGCCGTACCCGCCGACCTCCATTGTGGCCACCTTGCCTGATATGTGGATCGTGATGACGCCGAATATCAAATCAAGGCCGTCAGCCGAGGCAGTCCCTTCAGCAAGGTGGGCCACCATTTGTCGGCCGCATCGCCGAGATGCACCGTGATCCGCCGGGCGTGCAGCGATAGCGTGGCGGCGACCTTGAGCACCTGCTCGCGCATCCGGCTCAGGCTCCATCCCTGATGCGTGCGGCTCTCCAGCAAGCGCCGCAGCCCATGCAGGACCTGGTAGGCATAGAGGTTCAGCAGCAGATTTACCTCGTTGCGGGCCATCACGTCCTGGACGGTGGAGGCACCCCGATCCGTCGATGAGAGGTGTACGTCGAGCGCCGACTTCACCTCGCCCATGTGGGCCTCGGCGCTGCCGCGTTTGCGGTAGAGCGCCAGGACCTTCTCCGGCGGCCAGTCGAACGTGCCGAGGTTGGTGACCAGGAAGAAGGCATGCAGCAACAGGTCATCGGGGCGTTCCTGCACCACCAGCACCACACGCCGCGGCGTCGGCCAGGAACCGGCTTGGTACTCCAGGTCGTGGCACCATTCCCGAGGCTGCTCGGGCGGCCGGCCTCGTGGCCGCTTCAGGTGCGGCGCCGCCAACTTCTGCAGGCCCGAGTGGCTGCGCAGCCGGCCCAGGTACTCGATGTCGCGCTCTTCGAGGGCCTGCAGCGTGTCGTTGTCGGTGAAACCGGCGTCGATGCGCACTCGAACCTGGGCCCCGGTGCTCTCGTTGAGTCGCCGCACCAGATGCGTGATCCAGGTATCGGCGTTCTCGGCCGGACCGGCGTTGCCCTCGCGTAGCAGGCCGCCGACCCTGTCGCCGGTCTCGGCCAGCGAGGCGACCAGTGGCGAATAGATTCGTGCGCCGTAAAGCCCATGAAACGCCGAGCCACCCTGGTGGCCGTGAACCTCGATCGGCAGGCCGTCGATGTCCAGCGTCAGGTGCGTGGGCCGTTCGCCATTCTTCAACGCGGTCAGACGCCAGACCACCAGACGCAGCAGCCCTTCGTCATAGCGCTGCAACAGCAGAAACGTCTACGCATAACGCGCGACGATATCCACCAGCCCGCGGCCGCCCGGCAGATCCAGCGCCGGGCTGTGTGCCGCCTTGCGCACCAGTGCCATCGCGGCCTCCAGCTCCCGCGCGTTGGCTTCGAAGCGCTGCTGGTGCAGCGTCCAGCCCTGAGTCAGATGATCCCGGAGGACGCGAGTTGCCCATTGGCGAAAGCGGACCGCGCGTCGGGAGTTGACGCGGTAACCGACGGAAATGATGGCATCGAGGTTGTAATGCAGCCTCGCACGCTTGACCTTTCTGCCTCCTTCGATCTGAACTTGTAAGAATTCCTTACAAGTTCCCTCTTCCACCAACTCTTCCTCTGCGTAGATATTTTTCAAGTGGATCATGATGTTCTGCGGCTTGACGTCGAACACCTCGGCCATCTGCCGTTGCGTCAGCCATACGGTCTCGCGACCCTCGTCCAGACGCACATCGACCGCCTTGTCGGCATCCTCGTAGATCAGGATTTGCAGTTGTTCGCTCATGTCGATCTTGTTCGAGTGAGTTCACCGTCAAGTGACCATAGCACGCCTTCTCCGTCGAATCCGGCAGGATCGGTTACGGCATCGAACCAACAGTCATGCTCAGTGCATGACGACCATCACCGCCAGCACCACCGTCAGCAGTAACAGGTACACCCCGGCATGTATGCGATCGGGAAAGCGCTCGATCCATCGCGACGCCAGGCGGATGCCGAGCCATGAACCGGCCGCCAGCGCCAGCAAGGCGCCCAGGGCGGTATCGCTGGCCGACAGCAACACATAGGTCGCTGTGCCACTCGCCGCCATCGGCAACGACAACGGATTGGCCATCGCCTGCCGCTGTTTGCCCCGCTGCCCCGGGATCCCCGACTGGCCAGCCTGTGCAAGGATTTCCTCGGCCGGCCGCATATCCATAGCCTGCCCGAGGACTGGGCCCGGCAGCTGCATCGCAGCCAACGCACCTTCAATCGGCTGTTCCGTCAGCAGACCGGTCTGTCGTTCGCGGTGTGGCGCCAGCAGGCTGCCTGATGGCAGCCCTCCCCAGGCTGCTGGCCGGTAGCTCCGTTACCCGAACCGCGCTGGAACTCGGCTACGAGAGTCCGGGCGCCTTCTCCAGCATGTTTCGCAAGGTGCTCGGTCAATCCCCGACCGCCTTCGTGAGGGCTGCTACCCGCCAAGCGATAGAAATTGCTCAACCGTAGCTGGTGCAAGGCCTGGTCCTGGGGTCAGGTATCCCGTGGTAAAGGGTTCCCCCGCTCGCGTGTCCGCGCTTGACTTCCTTCCCGATCGGCCCATTATACCATCCATATGGATGGTATATGGATTCTTCATGGATGGTTCAATAAGCAAGTCAACGAGGCATGGACACATGAGCGTGCATGAACTGCGCCGCAAGACCGGCGACTCCAGCGAGAAGATCACCATCAACCTGGGGGTCGTCGACCTGGGGCAGATCGATCTGCTGGTCCAGGAAGGGTTCTATTCCAATCGCACCGACCTGATCCGCACGGCCATCCGCAACCAGCTGGCGACCCATGCCGAGGCGGTCAGGGAGACCGTGACCCGCAAGGCCTTCGTGCTGGGGCTGGAGCACTACAGCCGCCAGGATCTGGAAGCCCTGCAGGCGTCGGGCGAGACGTTGCAGATCCAGGTCCTGGGGATGGCCAGCATTGCCGACGACGTATCACCGGAGCTTGCCCGCGCCACCATCGAGTCGGTGGTCGTGCTGGGTGCCCTGCATGCCAGCAAGGCGGTCAAGGCCGCCCTGGCGGATCGAATCCACTGAATTATTGAATAGGGATATTGACGATGATCGACGCCGCCATGACGAAGCGAATCGAAGAAGCGACGCGGCTGACCCGCGCCGGAAAGCTGCACGAGGCCATGGCCGTCCTGCAGGGCGCGATGCCCAGGGACCCGTGCCGCAACGGCGAGGCCTTCGAGGGGACTACCTTCGAGGGGACTACCTTCGAGGGGAATACCTTCGAGGGGAGCTGCCAGGTCGTCGACGAGGAGATGACGGCCTCGAAACCTGATTCGGAATCGCGCCGGACAGATGAAACGAGAACGCAAACGGACACTCTGTCCGCAGCTGGCCCGGCCAATCAGGCTTCAAATTGGGGAGTCCCGAGCGGCGATATTGGCGTGCCCGCCGCATGGCGCGACAAGTGGCTCAAGTTTCGCGGCGCCATAGCGCAGCCCGAGAGCGCGCAGCCCGAGCATGCACGGGGAACCATCGAGGAGGCACGGCCCGGCGCGTTCACTGCCGGTCGATTCACCAACCCGGTCGGCACCCGCGATTACAAGCTGTATATCCCCAGCGGCCATCACGGCCAGGCACTCCCGCTGGTGGTCATGCTGCATGGTTGCACGCAGGACCCCGACGACTTCGCCGCCGGAACCGACATGAATCGGCTGGCCGAGGAGCAGCTGTTCTGCGTGCTCTACCCGGCCCAGCCGATGACCGCCAACAGCTCGAAGTGCTGGAACTGGTTCAAGGCCGAAGACCAGCAGCGCGAGGGCGGCGAGCCGGCGATCATCGCCGGCATGGCCCGTCGGGTGATCGACACGCACGGGCTCGATGCCAGCCGGGTCTATGTCGCCGGGCTGTCGGCTGGCGGGGCCATGGCGACGACCCTGGCGATGACCTATCCGGATCTCTTCGCGGCGGTGGGCGTGCATTCCGGGCTGCCCCACGGCGTGGCGCGAAGTCTTCCCGATGCCCTGGGGGCGATGCAGGGCGGCACGGGCCCCCTGGGAGGTGGTGGCGCGGCGCAAGCAAGCGGGTGGGCGTCGGAGGTGCCGGCCATCATCTTTCATGGCGATCGCGACACCACCGTGCACCCCAGCAATGCGGATCGTGTTGCCGCCCAGTACGCCGCCGCGCGCAAACAGGTCGAGACGGCCAGCGAGCGCGAGGGCAACGCCAGGGTCGCGGTGGAAAAAGGTCAGGTGGCCAATGGCCATGCCTATACGCGCACCACGCATCATGATGCCAGGGGCGACCCGCGTCTGGAGCAGTGGCGGGTACAGGGCGCGGGCCACGCCTGGTCGGGAGGCAGCGCAAAGGGAAGCTATACCGATCCCAAGGGCCCCGATGCCGCCCGGGCAATGCTGCGCTTCTTCCATCGCCATCAGCAGGGCAAACGCAGCGCGAGCTAAGGCGCCACCTGGCGGACGTTGAGTACGTCAGGGGCAAGCCGCTAGCAGTCACGTCAGACCGTGCATCCGGGCCATTTGGTGACCGTCGTGAACGACCTGGCGTGCGCGCCCATACGGCGTTAAAAATCGGCTCGGGCGCGAGTCCGATCAAAATGCTCATTTACACCCCGTAAACTCGCGTGCGAGCCCAGTCCGCTTTTTCGCCAATTTTTTCCTTGTCTTGCCTTCGCTCGCCGACTTTTCGTACAAACCCTAGCCCGCGAAGAACCAAAATTATTATTTGCAAAATAGTGGTGCCTTCTACACTGGGTAGTGACCGTAAGGTTCTCTGGCATAAATCGACAAACAGGAATCGATAGCAAAAAACGGTGGCCGTTGTCGGCAGCATGGTGCGGACGACAAGGAGCTTGAAGTCTTAATCTCATAGACGACAACAGACTTCATTAAAAGCTGATGTTAGCAAGGAGTATCATCATGAATGTTTTTGTAAATTCTTCTCTCCCCGTGCTGGTTGGGGCTTCTCTTCTGTTTGCCTCCTCTGCCATGGCCCAAGAGATAGGCCCGCAGACGGGTGACAGGGAGTTCTCCCTCTCCGGTACCGGTAGCAGCAGCAAGGACTTCGACAACGGCAGCTTCGGCATTTCCGGCGACTACGGCTGGTACCTGTCGGATCGCACGCTGATGGGTATTCGTCAGAGCGTCAATTTTGCTGACGTGGAAGGCGATGACAACGTCTGGAATGGTAGCACTCGGGGCTTTGCCGATTACCACTTCGGCCGAGGCGCGGCCCGGCCTTTCGTGGGTGCCTCACTCGGTGGCATTTATGGTGACGCCGTGAAGGACACCGGCATCGCCGGCCTGGAAACTGGCCTCAAGTACTATATGCTGCCCACCACCTTCGTGCAGGCAAGAGCCGAGTACCAGTTCTTGTTCGATAGCAGCGACAGTGCCGAAGACAACTACGACGACGGCGCCTGGGCCTATACCTTCGGCATGGGTATCAACTTCTGAGGATCAGCACTGATCCCATGCTTGTGAAGTGATCCACTTGGAGCGGACACCCCAGGCGATAGGGGTGTTCGTGGCCAATTCGTGACCGAGAAGCCACGACATCCGTTTCCGATGCTCCGTTCATCGCCGAGTGTATTGCACAGCAGAATGCCCTACCCCCGCCGCTGCGCCGCTTCCTGGATGCCGCCAATCACCCGGGCAAAGAAAGGTGTTGGCGATGGTCGGCACCAGCACCACCAGGTTGCGGGTGCGTTGCGACCGGAACTGCACCGCCATGAGATTCGGCCGGTAACCAGCCTGCTCGACGGCGGCCAGCACCCTGGCGCGCGTTCCCGGCGACACGATGTCAGGGGTCTTCAAGGTGCGCGACACCGTCGCCACCGACACACCGACCAACTCGGCCACCTTACGAATATTGGTCATCCCTGGCTGTGAACCTCCTCGTCTCGTCGCCTACCTCGGCACCCTCATGCGCGCCAGTCTACTGCATCATTGCCCCTGGCTCATCGGTACACCCGCTCGCGCCCCTGCGACCTAGTAGAGCGTTCCAACAATACGCTTACGTATTATGCGCCCTCCAAGTCGAACTGCTTCCAGCGGAAGACAACCGGGGCCGCGTTCATTTCACCGATGCCCTTCAGGATGCGCGCCTTGAGTTCGGCGATCCAATCGATGAATACGCGCAGCTTCGCGCTGACATGCCGGTTTGGCGGAAACGCCAGGTACAACGGCATCGGGTCGAGCTGCCAATCCTCGAAAAGGGCCACCAACTCCCCCGAGGCGAGATGGTCCCTGGCCATGTAGTCCGGCAGCCACAGGATGCCCAAGCCGGCCAGGCCCGCCGCAAGATAGCTATTGCCATCGTCCGTCGACAGGACGTAGCGGCCCTGCACCTTGATGCTCTCCTGATCGCGATGCATGGCGAAGGGCTTGCCGAGACGGGACCCCAGGAAGCCCACGATTCGGTGCTGGGTATTTTCCAGTTCCCGAGGGTGCGAGGGCGAACCGGCACGCTCCAGGTAGCTCGGCGCTGCATAGACCCCCAGCCGCAGGTCGCCGATGCGCCGCGCCATCAGCGATTGATCGGTCAGCTCGCCACCGCGCACCACGCAATCCACC
>NZ_JAIRBP010000021.1:0-60092 GCF_021151495.1 Halomonas sp. IOP_31
GCGGCTCACCCCGGTCTCGCGCGTACGGCGCTGTTCGATCATGGCGTCAAAAGCCGCGCGGTGGTGGGTAGTCTCTTCAAGGTGTTGATGCCGTGGATCAGCCAGACCGCCGCCGCGGGTGCGCGCCCTACCCTGCATGCAGCGACCGCCAGCGACGTTCGCCCCGGCGATTACCTCGGCCCCGCCGGTATCGCCGAGACGCGTGGCGCGCCCAAGCGTGCCCGTATGTCGCCGGCGGCCCGGGACCGGGCCATCGCCGAGCGGCTGTGGCAGGTCTCCTGCGAATTGACCGGCGCGACGTGGCATAAAGCCGATTGCCTTGCCGGTCGGCCTGGGTCAGTGCTCGGTCAGTGAGCCGATAATGAATCAATCCGGCTCACCCTATGAGCCGCATAGACGAAATATTCGGCTCATCAGTCAAACAGAGCGCATCCGGTAGTCTCGCTACCTGGCCCGGGCTCGAATCCACCTTATGTAGTTTTGCTACAACGACTTATGCAGCTAATGGCGCTTTGTGGCGCGTCTTGTTCTAACTCATAGTGAAATCACGGTTCAGGCAGGGCGTCGCTACCCCCGACTCACCGACCTGACCCCGGCTACACCTGAGCGCCATGCCTTGATTCGACCCAGGCGCCAGAAGCGAAGGTCTTGAACGCTTGTGACCCTATCGCTGTTGCAGCATCGGGCACTTACCCGGCCCAGCATGAGTAGCTAAGGCACCAGAACGCCATCGGAGATGGCCGCCCCAAGACGGGACTTCCCGGGGGATGATGACCTTACATGAGGATAGAACCATGAACTGCAGCCAACTGACCCAGCATGCCGACGACATCGCCAACACCTTCAGCAAGCAGGACCTTGCCAAGCTGGTGGTCGCCCTGAAAGCCGGCGGTGAGTCCCTGCAGGATGCCGTAGAAGTGCTCGATACGATCAATGCCCATCAGAACTACACCCTCGACCAGGCCTGGGACGAAGTACGTGCCGGCGAGGCTCGTGACATCGTCATCAATGAAGACTGATTCCGCTTCACACGTTCGATCGTTTACCCCTCCCGACGGAGGGGTTTTTCGTTGCGATTCGCGAGCCGACCGACATAGCGACTTGACTCGCGCTCCGGCTGGGTAGTGTGATGAGCGCTACCGTCATGCGCGCCAGCATCCCGCCCAGCGCCAACCGTGAGATCCCATGCGGAAGATACTGCTCGTCGACAACGGCTCGCTGCGTCCGCAGGCCACACTCAACCTGCGCCGGCTCGCCCTGGCCCTGAGCCGGGCCACAGGCGAGGCGGTCGAGGCCACCTCGCTGTTGCATTCCTGCAAGATCGACCCTGAGCAGCTCGCTGGCGAGAAGGCCGTGACGCTGGGGCCGCTGGCCGAGCGGTCCGCCGCGCAGGGCGTGACCGAGTTGATCATCCTGCCGTTCTTCTTCGGCCCCAGCCAGGCGTTGACCGACTACCTGCCCGAGCGGTTGGCCGAGGTCCAGGCCAGCTACCCGCGGCTCGGCATCAAGGTGGCCCGGCCGCTGGTCGACCACCAGGCGACGGTGGACCTGCGCCTGGCGCAGCTGCTGGCGGACAACGTGGACATCCTCGCCACCCGCCTGCAGCAAGCCCTCGCCGGCGAGCCACTGCTGCTGGAGCTGCCGGCCCTTGGCGCCGAGATCACTTGAAGAGCGCCTTCTCCCGATCTTCAAATCCCAGCGGCGCTGTTGGTGGCAATTTTGTGGTCGAGCTGCTCGAGCGGCTTATCGATTTTCCCTTTAAGGAAAAATTGGGTTTTTCCTAGGCGGTGAACGGCGCGGTATCGCCGCGTCCTTCGCGGACGATGGTCGGTGGCAGTTCGCGCAGGTCGATCACCGTGGTTGGCTCCAGGTGACAGGCGCCGCCGTCGACGACCAGGTCGAGATGCGCGCCGAAGCGTTCGCGAATCATCTCCGGGTCGGTCATCGGCAACTCCTCGCCGACCGGAATCAGCGTCACGCTCATCAGCGGCTCGCCGAGCGCCGCGAGCAGCGCGAGGGTGATGCGATGGTCGGGCACCCGCACGCCGATCGAGCGACGCTTGGGATGCAGCAGCAGGCGCGGCACCTCGCTGGTGGCGTTGAGAATGAAGGTATAGGCGCCCGGCGTCTGATTCTTGAGCAGGCGGAACACTGCGTTGTCGACCTTGGCGTAGGTGCCGATCTCGGACAGGTCCGAACACACCAGCGTGAAGTTGTGCTTGTCGTCCAGCGAGCGCAGCCACTTGATCTTCTCGATGGCCTTCTTGTCGCCCAGGTGGCAACCCAGCGCGTAGCCCGAATCGGTGGGGTAAGCGATCACCCCACCCTCCTTGATGATCTTGACGGCCTGGTCGATCAACCGCTTCTGCGGGTTCTCGGGGTGAATCTGGAAGAATTGGGTCATGGGCACCTCCCTGGGACATGACGGGATGAAATTGACGGGCGGCTGCGCCTGCGAGTGGCTGGCATCGCGCTAGGACTCTAAAGCCAGCCTAGCAGTCTGTCGGATTTGACCGATCGTCGCGAGAAAAGCGGATTTCGAGACAAGTTGATCGATCTGATGAGGCGAATAGCGCGCTATTTAACGAATCAGAGCGAATGAAATTGGCCGAAAGCCCGGGTTTCGCAGCAGATCAGCGTTAAGTCCGACAGGCTGCTAGCAGGACTTCGCCCGGGGTCGGACTCAACCGGCGAATGCCGCCAACCGCGGATGCCGCCACAGCGGCGCGACCGGGGTACGCGGCGCAGCGCTCATGCTGCCCGGCGCCAACGGCCCGCCGGGAAAATGAAAATCGCTGCCCAGCGAGGCATAGAGGCCGCGCTCATTGAGCTGGCGCGCCAGATCGCTGGACAGGTCGGGATTCTGGAAGCCGCTGATCAATTCCACCGACTCGCCGCCGGCCGCGGCGAAGTCGTCGAGCAGCAGGCCGCGCTTGCGTCGGGTCAGCCCGTAACGCAGCGGGTGGGCGAGCGAGGCCACCCCGCCGGCGTCGCGCACCCAGCCGATCGCCGCGCTGAGGTACGGCCAGTGCATCTTGACGTCGCCGCGCTTGCCGGCGCCCAGGTAGCGCTTGAACGCCGCGGCCATGTCGGGCACCAAGCCGGCCTCGACCAGCGCCCGGGCGAAATCGGGCCGCCCCAGAGGGCGCGCACTTCCGGCGCAGGCGCGCGCCCGGGCCAGCGCGTCGTCCAGGCCGATCGCCTCGAGCCGCTTGGCGATCTCGACGCTGCGCCGCTCGCGGGCCTCGGCCTGCGCCGCCAACCCCTCGATGAGCGTACCCTGCACGTCGGCGGGCAGATAGCCCAGCACGTGGATGTTCACGCCCCGCCACTGCACCGACAGCTCGCTGCCCGCGAGCAGCTTGAGCCCCAGCCGATCGGCCGCCGCGGCGGCCTCGGCCATCCCCGCGACGGTATCGTGATCGGTCAGCGCCACGTGGCTCAGGCCGCGGCCGTGGCACAGCGCCATCAGCTCGGCGGGCAGCAATGCGCCGTCGGAGGCGGTGGAGTGCATATGCAAATCGACACCGGCGACGGCGTCGAGCGAATCGGGGAGTGCGATCATGGGCATGACGCCGGCGGGCGTCTTTGTCAGAATAGGACCGGTTATGGTGCGCGCCCCTTCGCAACGGGTCAACGCCAACTCGGCCTGCGCCACACGGGATTCCTGCCATGAAGCTGCTTATCGACTTTCTGCCCATCGCGATCTTCTTTGCGGTCTACCAGTTCAGCGACGACATCGTGCTCGCCACCCTGGTACTGATTCCCGCCACGCTGGCTCAGGTCGGCTTCGTCCGCTGGCGCTACAAGCGCGTCGAGAAGATGCAGCTGGTCACCCTGGCACTGGTGGTCGTGCTGGGCGGGGCGACGGTGATATTTCGCAACCCGGCGTTCATCCAGTGGAAGCCGACCGTGGTCAATGCGCTGTTCGCGCTGGTCTTCCTGGCCGCGCCGCTGTTCGGCGGCAAGACGCTGATCGAACGCATGATGGGCCACGCCATGAGCCTGCCGGCAGCGGCCTGGAAGCGCCTCAATCTCGCCTGGGTCGCGTTCTTCGCCGCCATGGCGTTGCTCAACGTCTACGTCTTCAAGACCTTCGACGAGGCCACCTGGGTGGATTTCAAGCTGTTCGGCATGCTCGGCCTGACCCTGGCGTTCATCATCGCCCAGGGCTTCTATCTGCGTCGCTATCTGACCAGTCCCCAATGACAAGCCAGTTCGTGATAACAAGGAGATACTCAATGCTCTACGCCATCCTCAGCGAAGACGTGAAGAACAGCCTGGACAAGCGCCAGTCGGCGCGCCCCGATCACCTGGCCCGGCTCGAGAAGCTGCGCGAAGAGGGGCGCCTGGTGCTGGCCGGCCCGCATCCGGCGGTCGATGCCGACGACCCCGGCGACGCCGGCTTCAGCGGCAGCCTGGTAATCGCCGAATTCGACAGCCTCGACGACGCCCGGGCCTGGGCCGATGCCGACCCGTACGCCATCGCCGGCGTCTACGCCAGGGTCACCGTCAAGCCGTTCAAGAAGGTCCTGCCCTGACACAGGCTGACAGGCCATCGCCAACTTCTTGCCTTTGCAAAGAAAAACTTGCCACCAGGTTATCCACGGTGAAGTTTCCCACAGCCCTTTTTTGCACAGTCGCTGTGGAAAACCCTGTTAAGAGACGGCGGACACCCCGCGCCTGGGCAACGACCACGCCGTCTCGCCAAGATCGATCAAATAATGACCAACTGGCTTGAGGTCAGCTGATCCAAGGCCAGCTTGTTCAAGGCCTGTTGTTTTTTTAAGGAGCGTAGCCGTGCTGCCAAGCGCCGATGACCCTGCCCGTCCGCAGTCGCCGCTCACCGCGCTGACCCCGGCCGAACTGACCTGGCAGATGGACGAGATCGGCGAGGCGCCACACTCCAGCCACTTCGGCGACGTGTATTTCTCGCGCCACGATGGTCGCGCCGAGACCCAGCACGTGTTCATCGCCGGCAACGATCTGCCCCGGCGCTTCGCCGCCTGGCAAGCGTCGCGCCCGTTCGTGATCGGCGAGAGCGGTTTCGGCACCGGGCTCAACATGCTGTGCGCCTGGGCCTGCTTCGAGACTCATGCGCCGGGCGGAGCCCGCTTGCACCTGGTTTCCACCGAGCGCTTCCCGCTCGCCCACGCGGACCTTGCGCGCGCGCTGAGCGCCTGGCCGGATCTGGCGTCCAAGGCGTGTCGGCTGCTCGCGCAATGGCCCGAGCCGGTCAGTGGCGTGCACCGGCTATGGCTCGCCGACAACGTGATCCTCGATTTGCACTTCGGCGACAGCGCCGAGTGCCTGGCGCGGTTGGACGGCCACGTCGACGCCTGGTTTCTCGACGGCTTCGCGCCCGGCAAGAACCCCGAGATGTGGCGCCCGGAACTGTTCGCGGCCATGGCCCTGGCCAGCCGGCCGGCGGCGAGTGTGGCCACCTTCACCTGCGCCGGGATCGTCAAGCGCGGGCTCGCCGCCGCCGGCTTCGCCTGGCGCAAGGCGCCGGGCTTCGGTCGCAAGCGCGAAATGCTGTGCGCCACGTTGGCAACGCCCGCCGAGGACGAGCGGCGACGGCGGACGCCCTGGTTCATTCCGCCGCCGCCCCAGCCAACGCGGCACGTCGCGGTGATCGGCGCCGGACTGGCCGGTGGCTGCGTCGCCCAGGCCCTGGCGCGGCGCGGCGTCCAGGTCATCCTGCTCGATCGCCAGGCGCCCGGCGCCGGGGCCTCGGGCAATCGCCAGGGCGCGCTCTACGTCAAACTGGCCGCCGAGACCAATCGTCAGAGCCGCGTCTATCTGGCCGGGCTGCTGCACAGCCGGCGCTGGCTCGCCGAGATCGATCCGCAGCGCCGGCTGTGGCAGGACTGCGGCGTGCTGCAACTGGCGACGGGGGAGCGCGAGACGCGCCGTCAGCAGCGCTTTCTCGCCAATCACGCCCTGCCGGCGTCGGTGGTCGAGGGGCTCGACGAGCAGCAGGCCAGCCAGCGCGCCGGGCTGACCGGCAAGTTGGCGCTCGCTCATGGTGGCTTGGAGTATCCACAGGCCGGCTGGGTGCGCCCCGCTGAACTCTGCCGGGCATTGGCGGCCACGCCGGGCGTCACGTTCAGGCGCGCCGCGGTCGAAAGTCTGCGGCGCGACGCAGCGGGCTGGCGCTTGGAACTGGCGGGCGGCGAAACGCTCGTCGCCGATCAGGTGGTGATCGCCACGGCGACCCAGGCCAGCCGCTTCGCCCAGAACGCCGATTTGCCGTTGCAACCGATCCGCGGCCAGCTGTCGAGCGTTGCGTTGCCACCGGGCAGCCCTACGCTCGAGCGGGTGGTCTGCGCCGGCGGTTACGTGGCGCCGGCCTGCGACGGCGTGCTGAGCTTCGGCGCCAGCTTCGTGCCCAACGATGACGACGCCGCGCTGCGCGAGGCCGATCATGCGGCGAACCTGGCCGAACTCAAGCGCGCACTGCCGGGCTTCGTGCAGGCGCTTGAGAAGGCCGGCGCGCGGCTGGCCCCGGGCGAACTCGACGGACGCGCCGCGGTGCGCGCGGCGAGCCCCGACAAGACGCCTTACGCCGGGCCGGTGCCGGATGCGCCCCGCTGGCGAGCCGACTACGCGTCGCTGGCCAAGGACGCCCGGCGCGTGCCGCAAACCCCCGGCGTCCATCATCCGGGGTTGTGGATCAGCGCCGCGCATGGCTCGCGGGGGCTGGCCAGCGCGCCGCTATGCGCCGAACTGATCGCCTCGCGGATCTGCAACGAGCCGTTGCCCATGGAACGCGAGCTCGCCGATCACCTGCATCCCGGCCGGCGCCTGATCGCCGAGCTGGTGCGCGCCAACAATCCGCCCGTGGCGTGAGCGGGACACCAGCAAGGCACC
Source organism: Halomonas sp. IOP_31 (assembly GCF_021151495.1). Lineage (NCBI taxonomy): Bacteria > Pseudomonadati > Pseudomonadota > Gammaproteobacteria > Oceanospirillales > Halomonadaceae > Halomonas > Halomonas sp. IOP_31. The sequence goes on from NZ_JAIRBP010000021.1 coordinate 6,874, forward strand.
GCTGGCGGATTACTGCATGAACCAGCCGTGACTGACCACGATCGACTGGCCGGTCAGCGCGTTGGAGGGGAAGGTGGCGAGATACAGCGCGGTCTCGGCGACGTCGGCGACGGTGGTGAATTCCTTGTCGACGGTGTCCTTGAGGAAGACCTTCTCGATCACTTCCTCCTCGCTCATGCCGTGCTCGCGGGCCTGATCGGGGATCTGCTTCTCGACCAGCGGCGTCTTCACGTAGCCTGGGCAGATGGTGTTGGCACGGATGCCGTAGGCCGCGCCCTCCTTGGCCATGGTCCGGCACAGCCCCAGCAGGCCGTGCTTGGCGGTGACGTAGGGCGACTTCATCGCCGAAGCCTCGTGGGAATGCACCGAGCCCATGTAGAGCAGACAGCCGCCGCTTTCCTGCTGCATCATCTGGCGAAAGGCGGCGCGGGTGGTCAGGAAACTGCCGTCGAGCTGGATGTTGGTGACCTTCTTCCAGGCCTCGTAGGAGAGCTTGTGAATCGGCTCGACGTGCTGTGAACCGGCGTTGGCGATCATTACGTCGAGTTGCCCGTAGGTATCCGCGACCTGCTTGAAGGCGGCCTCGACCTGGGCCTCGTCGGTCACGTCGGCGGCCACGCCGAGCGCCGTGCCGCCCTGCTCGGCGATCTCGCGGGCCGCCGCCTCGGCCGCCTCGCGATCGAGATCGAGAATCACCACCCTGGCCCCCTGGCGGGCAAACAGAATCGCGATCTCCTTGCCGATCCCGCTGGCCGCGCCGGTGATCAGCGCCACCTTGTCCTGGATGCGGTCCTGTGCCGGATGCTGTGACATTGCACTCTCTCCTTGGTCGATTCGCCTGACGCGTGCCAGGCTGGCGGGCGACGCCACCGGCGTCGCTCAGTCTAGAAAACTAGCCTCATCAAAAAGCGCTTGGCAACGGCTCAAACGTAAGACGCATCGGTCATGTCTTCCAACTCACCGTCCTGCCGACTGCGGTAACTGCATACATTGGCACCGATGTCGTCGCTGACCGGGTCGCGCCGGCAGGGGCATATCTCAAGCGCGCGGGTCATGTCCCGGAGCCCCATCCGCCAGCGCTCCATGATCGTGGCGTAGGAAAAGTCGATGTCCTTCTGGGCGGTTTCACGCTCGCGAACCGGCGCCAGCAGTCGTACGATGTTGACCGGCGAGCGCTGCGTCTGCTCCAGCAATTGCTGGATCTCGGGGCGCTGGCGCGCCTCCTCGGTCAGGTGCCGACCCAGGGTCTTGATCGCCTGACGCTGGCGATTGAGTTCCTTGAGAAAGTGCAGGTTATGACCGGCGCGGGTCGAATACTGGATGTCCTTCTCGCGCAGCATGGCATCGGCGATGGTTTCGGGCACCGGCCCTTCGGGGCTCCACAGATCGACGACGTAGCAATTGATCGGCATGTCGCTGCCCGGACGCTCGCTTTCCACCACATAGTCCATCGGCGTGTTGGAGCACAGCCCACCGTCCCAGTAGGCCTCGCCGTCGATCCACACCGGCGGAAAGCCCGGCGGCAGGGCGCCGCTGGCAAGAATATGCGCGCTTTGCAGGGTATCGTACTGGCTGTCGAAATAACGCATCGCGCTCTTGGCGATATTCACCGTGCCGACGCTCAGCCGGGTGCCGTCATGCAGATCGCGGGTACCCAGCCGCTCGAAGTCGACCAGCTCTTCCAGCGTCTCGCGCAGCGGTGCAGTGTCGTAGAAGCTCGGTGGAACGTCCCAGAGATTATGGGTATAGGGGATCAGCCATGGCGGACGCGGCCGAAAGAAACCCGGCACGCCGGACACTAACGCCATGAACTTGGCGGTACGCGCCTCATGGCTTTCCAGCACGGCGCCTTGGCTATAGCCGGGTTGCGCGATGCGCGTCCAGAACGCTGTTAGCCGGGCAAGGCTGTCCTCGCGGCGATTGCCGGCGATCAGCGCGCCATTGATCGCGCCCACCGAGGTACCCACCACCCAGTCCGGTTCGATGCTCGCCTCGTGAAGCGCCTGGTAGACGCCGGCCTGATAGGCGCCGAGCGCCCCACCGCCCTGCAATACCAGGATATTCATGGCTCGTGACATGTTGCCCCCCCTGACGAGACGGTAACGAATCGACCCCGTCGTTGGCGATAAGTGCCGTCATGGCGACGACTCGACCTCTCACTCTAGGAAAGAGAGTGTTGCACCGCAACATGCAGCGAGATCCCTATAAGGGCAGCGCAGTTGGCGACTTTGGCGCAGCGGAGCGCCTCCTGTCTTGCGGCGCGATGCTCGTAGCTCGTAGCTCGTAGCTCGTAGCTCGTAGCTCGTAGCTCGTAGCTCGTAGCTCGTAGCTCGTAGCTCGTAGCTCGTAGCTCGTAGCCCGTAGCCCGTAGCTCGTAGCTCGTAGCTCGTAGCTCGTAGCTCGTAGCTCGTAGCTCGTAGCTCGTAGCCCGTAGCTCGTAGCTCGTAGCTCGTAGCCCGTAGCCCGTAGCTCGTAGCCCGTAGCCCGTAGCCCGTAGCTCGTAGCTCGTAGCCCGTAGCCCGTAGCCATCTAGCCTTCCTCGTCATCGGCCAGGTCGCGGCCGAAGGCGCGCCACTGGGCCAGCGTCATCACTTCGGTGGTTTCGGTCTCGAGATCATGAGCGATCAGCAGTTCGCCACGTTCGAGCTGGCGCTTGAGCTCGGCCACCCAGCCGCGCATGCCCTCGCCGGTATCGGTGGTGTCGTAGCCCTGGCGGGTGACGTAGCTCTCGAGCAGCGCATCCAGCGTCTCGCCTGGCAGCATGCGATACGGTACTTCGATGAAGCGATCATTCATCAGCCTTGCTCCCATTCATCGAGGCGCGCCAGGAAGGTCGCTTCGTCGAGCACCTCGACGCCCAGTTCCTCCGCCCTGGCCAGCTTGCTGCCGGCGGCCTCGCCGGCGACCACCGCGGCGGTCTTCTTCGAAACGCTGCCGGCGACCTTGGCGCCCAGCGCCTGCAGCCGCGCCTTGCCCTCGTCGCGGGTCAGGCTCTCCAGCGTGCCGGTGAGCACCCAGCTCTGGCCGGCCAGCGGCTGCGGACGCTCGTCTACCGCCTCTTCATGCCAGTTAAGCCCGGCTTCGAGCAGCTGGGTCACCGTCTGGCGATTGTGGCTCTCGCTGAAGAAGGCGTGGATGTGCGCGGCGACGATCGGGCCGATATCCGCGACCGCCTCCAGCGCCGGCTGGTCGGCGTCCATCAGCGCCTGAAGCGTGCCGAAATGGCGCGCCAGGTTGCTGGCGGTGGCTTCGCCGACCTCGCGGATGCCCAGCGCGTAGATGAAGCGCGGCAGCGTGGTGTGCTTGGCCCGCTCCAGGGCCCCGACCAGGTTGGCGGCGGACTTCTCGCCCATCCGCGGCAGCTCGGCCAGATCGCCGGCGCCGAGCGCGAACAGCTCGGCCGGCGTCTTGACCCAGCCGCGCTCGACCAGCGCATCGATCAGCTTGTCGCCGAGCCCGTCGATATCCAGCGCCCGTCGGCTGGCGAAGTGCTTGAGCGCCTCCTTGCGCTGGGCCGCACAATAAAGCCCGGCCGGACAGCGGATCGCCACCTCGCCCTCGATCCGCTCGATCGCGGAGCCGCATACCGGGCAGTGATCGGGAAAGACGATCTCGCGAGCGTCGTCGGGGCGCTCGCCGGCGACCACCCGCACCACCTGGGGGATCACGTCGCCGGCGCGGCGGATCACCACGCTATCGCCGATCATCACCCCCAGCCGGGCGATCTCGTCGGCGTTGTGCAGCGAGGCGTTGGCGACCGTGACCCCGGCGACGGTGACCGGCTCGAGCCGCGCCACCGGCGTGATCGCCCCGGTACGCCCGACCTGGAACTCGACGTCGTTGAGCCGGGTGGCCTGTTCCTGGGCGGGAAACTTGAAGGCGATGGCCCAGCGCGGCGCGCGGGCGACGAAGCCCAGTTCGCGCTGCGCTCGCAGGTCGTCGACCTTGAGCACCACCCCGTCGATATCGTAATCGAGCCGCTCGCGCTTCTCGCCCAGGGTCCGGCAGTAGTCGAGCACGCCCGCACTACCCTTGACGACCGCAAGCTCCGGGCTGGTGCGAAAGCCCCAGGATCGTAGCCATTTCATTTGCTCGCTATGCGGAGCGTCGATATTGGCAAGGCTGGTAGCTTCCCGACTGACCAATTGATAGGCGCAGAACTCCAGCGGGCGCCGGGCGGTGATCCGTGAGTCCAGCTGGCGCAGGCTGCCGGCGGCGGCGTTGCGCGGGTTGGCGAAGACCTTGTTGCCCTCCTTGCGGGCCCGCGCATTGAGCGCCTCGAAGCCGGAATGGCTCATGTAGACCTCGCCACGCACTTCCAGTAAATCGGGAAATTCTCTGCCCCGCAGCCTGAGAGGGATCGAGCGCAGCGTACGCAGGTTGCTGGTGATGCCCTCGCCGGTGCGTCCGTCGCCGCGGGTGGCGCCGCTGACGAACCGCCCCTGCTCGTAGACCAGCGACACCGCCAGGCCGTCCAGCTTGGGTTCGCAGCAGAATGCCAGATCGTCGTCGCTACGCTCCAGGCGATCATTGAGGCGCTTGGCGAAGGCCACGATCTCGTCCTCGTCGAAGGCGTTGTCCAGCGACAGCATCGGCACCGCGTGCTCGACCGCGGCGAAGCCTTCGGCCGGCGCGGCGCCGACCCGCTGGGTCGGCGAATCCACCGTCACCAGTTCGGGGTGGGCCTGCTCGATCTCCTCCAGGCGTCGCAAACGCCGATCGTAGTCGGTGTCGGTGAGCTCCGGCTCGTCGAGGACGTAATAGCGGTAGTTGGCGTCGTCGAGTTCACTGCGCAGGCGATTGATCTCGTCGAGCAGTTGGGGATCGGTCTGGCTCATGACAGGCGCGGTCTCGGTGCGGCAAAAGACAGAGTGTAAGACGCGCGCGGCCTGGGGCAAAGCCAGCCCGGCAAAGCCGGCAGCGGAAGCGCGGCAAGACGGCGGCGCAAAAAAAAGAGCCCCGTCAGGGGCTCACAGAAGGGAGAGACGGCTTTTTTCCGTTGCCCTCAATTGGCCTCAGTTGGCATGAGAGCGATGCAACCGGTAGCGACGTTCGAATTCCTGAACCCGCTGGCGGGCGAACTCGACGGTCTGCGCGGTCATCACGCTGCGATTCTCGTCCTTCAGCTCGCCGCCCAGGTTGCGCACGATCACCATCGCGGTCTCGACCATCGCCTCGAAGGCGGCCGCCGAATCCCGCGCGCCGGGCAGCGGCATCAGGAAGGTCACGCCCGGGGTGCTGAAGTCGTCCATGGTGTCGAGATCGAAGGTGCCCGGCTTGACCACGTCGACCATCGCGAACTGCAACTCGCTCTCGTTGTCCTCGGTCTCGTAGCGCAGGAAGATGCCCATCTCGCTGTAACGCAGGCCGCAGGCGAGCATCAGATTGAGCAGGTCGGTGCCGGCAAAACCCTCCTCGTTACGCGACATGACGCTGATCACCACGATCTCGTCGGAATGTGCCAGCGTTTCGCGGGCACGCTGCGCGCTGACGTGATGACGCTGTGCCTTCTCGACCACCGGATGCACCGTCACCACGTCCTCACGCGGCGCTTCCTCGCGGGGCATGTGGCTGACGATGTCCTGGCGTTCGGCCTCGTAGGCGTCATCATCGCCACCCTGAGTAACCGTCGAGCCCACCGGCTCCAGGCGCTGGTCGGCGAAACGCGGGAAGACCAAGCCACAGGACTCTTCGCGGCGTGCGTCGCCACGCGACTCTTCGCTACGTCCACCGTTGCCGTCCAGGCTCGGCTCATGGTCTTCGTCATGCAGCGCGGGCGCGGCTTCGTGACGCTGCCACGCCGAGGTCATGCGTTGCATCGATTGCGAGACACGCTGACCGCCGGAGCGCAACGCGGCGGCCATCGCCGATTTGCCGCGCGCACGGCCGGCATCGGTATCGGTGGCCGGCACTTCATCGTCATCGCGCACCGCCGGCGGCTCGACGCTGCGACGCGGCTGGGCGGTGTCGGTGGCTCGCTCGGTCGCGTCCACATTCATGCTCGGTTCGCGGCGTGGCGTCGGCGATGCGCTCTCTTCGCGTGCCGCCTCGGCAGCGGGCGCAGGTTCGTCTGCGTAGCGGCCCGCTTGCGCCGGCGGGCTCTCTCGCGGGCTCTCTCGATGCGCCATGCGTTCATCCGGCTCGCCGGAGCGGCTCATGCGCGCAAAGACCTTGGAAGGTCCAGGATGCTCCTGACGCTGTAACTTGGGCTTCGGCTCGACTGGGGTCTGCGCAGCCGGCCTGACGACCCTTGCCCCGCCGTTGGGCAACTCCCAATTGATTTCGGCCCGGCGCGCCGCCTCTTCGGGGTCGAGCGCCTCGCCATTATCCTCATCCGCTTTACTCGCACCGCTCGGCACCTCGTCGAGGCGAGGGACTTTACGCTGGCGTTGCAGGCGACGCACACCGTCGACGACGATGATTGCCACCAATACCAGCCCGAGGATGATCAACCACTCTCTTAGTTCCATGGGTCGTCTTGCCTGTTTGCTAAGGCGCCATGCCTGATGTCCAGTTGGTCACTAGCATAGCGCGATTGCTAAAAAAAAGGCCACTTTATTTAGAAAGTCAACTCTTTCCTCAGCCCAGTGCAACCGCCCTTCAATTCTGCCTGTTTATCGTTGGTCTTTTGCGTTGTTAATGCATTGCGGCATTGGCTGCAAGCATTGACTGCAAAGTTTTCATGCATCGGCAAGCTCTGCGGCCTCCTCGACACCCACCGAAACCAGACGCGACACGCCCGGCTCCTGCATGGTCACGCCCATTAACCGCTCGGCGGCCTCCATGGCGATCTTGTTGTGGGTAATGTAGATGAATTGCACCGATTCGGACATGTCCTTAACCAGCTTCGCGTAGCGCCCCACGTTAGCATCATCGAGTGGAGCATCGACTTCGTCGAGCATACAGAAAGGCGCCGGATTGAGCTGGAAGATGGCAAACACCAGCGACAAGGCGGTCAATGCCTTTTCGCCCCCCGAGAGCAGATGAATGGTGCTGTTCTTCTTGCCCGGCGGGCGCGCCATGATGGCGACTCCGGTTTCCAGCAGATCCTCGCCGGTCAGCGTCAGCCAGGCCGCGCCGCCGCCGAAAACCCGCGGAAAAAGCGCTCCGAACCCCTCATTGACCCGTTCGAAAGTCTCCTTGAAGCGGGTCCGGGTTTCCTGATCGATCTTGCGAATCGCCCGGTCAAGGGTCTCGAGCGCTTCACTCAACTCGGCATGTTGACCCTCGAGATAGTCCCTGCGTTCCGCTTGCTGGTCATATTCCTCGATCGCCGCCAGGTTGATCGCCCCCAGCCGGCGCACCTTGTCGGCGGCCTCCTCGAGGCGCGTCTGCCAGACCGATTCGGTAGCCTCGGGATCGAGTGCCTCGGCCAGCGCATGCGTCTTTGCACCACCGTAGCCCAGTTCGGCGAGCACCTCGTCCTGGGCGTCGGCCTTGAGCTTGAGCGCCTGCACCTGCATGCGCCCCTCTTCCAGCTGATGGCGGATGCCCTCGAGATTGCGCTCGTGCTGCTGACGCGTCGCCTCGGTTTCACGCAGCCGCTCGCCGAGCTGCTGTGCCTCGTCGCGACAGGCGTTGAGGGCTTGTTCCTCGCGGGCGTGGCGATCGAGCAGTTCGTCGAGCTGCTCGCGTTCCTCGGCCTCGGGCTCGCGCAGGGTTTCGCGGCTTGCCTCGAGTTCCCCGCACTTGTCCTCGAGCCGGGCGCGCGTCTCGGCGCTGCGCGTGCGCTGCTCGGCCAGCCCGGCATGCTCGGCGGTCAGCCGCTGATGCTCCAGCGCCAGTTGCTGCGAACGCTCCTGCAACGGCCGCAGCCGAGCACGCTGAGCGGCGAGCGCTTCCTGGGCAACGCGGCGCTGGCGCTCGAGGGTTTCGCGGCGCTGACTGCTGTCCTCGAGTTCGCCCATCGCCGCCTGCCAGCGTTCGCGGGCCTGTTCGAGTTCGAGCGCCCGGCTCTCACGCTGCGCCTGAAGATCGGCGATGTCCGCGTCGAGTTCCCGCGCGCGGGCATCGACGTGTTCAAGCCGCAAGGCGAGGTTGCCTTCGGCGAGCGCTGCCTGCTGACGCCGCTCGCCGAGATCGCGCTCGGCGACGCGCACCTCCTCGAGGCTCCTTTCGTGTTCGCTGTCGCGATCCTGAAGCGCGTCGAGCCGCTGTTCGCACTCGGCGAGCCGCGCTTCCAGCCGCTCCAGCTCGAGGCGGGCCGCATCGCGCCGGCGCTGCTGGGCGAGCACGCTGTCGGCGCCATCGGCGAGGCCCAGATAGCGCGCCCAGCCGTCGCCCAGCCACAGTCCGTCGGCGCTGAGCACGCTCTCGCCGGGGGCCAGCGCGTCACGCCGCGCCCAGGCCTCGCCGGCGTCATCGGCGCAGCGAATCCGCACCAGTATCGATGTCGCGGCGCCGGCGCCCTCGACCTGCTCGGCCAGCGTTCCCGCCGCCGCCGGCCCGCCCGCGGCGCCTTCGACCAGCGCCAGCTCGCCGCTTTGCGGGGCGCTATCCAGTGCCCGGCGCGGCAACTCCGGCAGCAGCCGCGCGTTGAGCCAGGACGCCAACACCCAGGACACCGCGCGCTCCCAGCCAGGCGCAACATTCAGCCCCTCGGCCAACCGCGGGGCGTCGGCCAGGCCGCGCTCGGCGAGCCAGGTATCCAGCGCGGCGTGCTGATCGTCGAGACTGGCGGCGATCAGTGCCTCCAGCGAGGCCAGCTCGCCTTGTAGCTGGCTGCGCCGCTGGCGATCCGCCTCGCGGGCGGCCTCCAGCTCGCGCAGCGCCTCGCGATCGGCGTCGCGGGCGGCCTGGGTGGTGTCGCGGCGGGCCTCCAGCGCTTCGAGCCCGAGATCGATCTCGGCGAGCTGTTCGTTGTGCGTCTCGCGACGCTCGCGCAGCTCGCGCTGATCAGGCAGCTCGTCGCGCTGCTGGCGGCGCCGCTGGAGGTCGCCGCCCAGCGCTTCCAGGCCCCGCTCCAGGTTGCGCACCCGATCCTGGGCACGCTCGGCGTCGTGGGAGGCCTGACGATCCGCCTCGTTGAAATGCTCCCAGCGCTGCTGCGCGTCCTGATAGGCTGTCTCGGCCTCGTCGAGGCTCGCCTCGAGCTCGGCCAGCGACTCGGCGGTCTCCTCCTGCTCGGGGCCCAGGGTCTCCAGGCGCTCGTCGAGTCGCGCCAGGCGTTCGGCGTCGGCCTCGCCGAGTTCGTCGAGTTCGCCGAGTTCGCGGCGGGCGGATTCGAGCTCGCGGGCCAATTGCTGCTGCTGGTGGCGGGCGTGTTCGAGGCGCTGCTCGAGCCGGGCGATCGCCGCGCCGGTCTCGTAGAAGCGCGCCTGATGGGCCTCGAGCTGTTCGGCCAGGCGGTCGTGTTCCTGGCGCGACTGTTCGAGCCGACTCTCGCACTGGCGCTGGCCGAGGATCTCGCGCTCGACCTGGGTCTCCAGCTCGCGCACGCGATGTTCCTGCTCGCCCTGCCGGGCGCGCAGCGCACGGCCGCGCAACAGCGCCAACTCGCCCTTGAGGCGATGTTCCTGCTGCTTGAGGGTCTGGTAGCGTCGCGCTGCCTCGGCCTGGCGCTTCAAGCGTTCGAGCTGCCTGTCGAGCTCCTCGCGAATGTCGTCGAGGCGCTCGAGGTTCTCCTGGGTGCGGCGCATGCGGTTTTCGGTCTCGCGGCGCCGCTCCTTGTACTTGGAGATGCCGGCGGCCTCCTCCAGCGTCGAGCGCAGCTCCTCGGGACGCGCCTCGATCAGCCGCGAGATCATGCCCTGGCCGATGATCGCGTAGGAGCGCGGCCCCAGCCCGGTGCCCATGAACAGATCGGCGATGTCGCGGCGCCGGCACTTCTGGCCGTTGAAGAAGTAGCTCGACTGGCTGTCGCGGGTGACCACGCGCTTGACGCCGATCTCGGCGTACTGGGCATAGGGCCCGCCCATGCTGCCGTCGCGATTGTCGAACAACAGTTCGATCGAGGCCTGGCCCACCGGCTTGCGCCCGGTGGAGCCGTTGAAGATCACGTCGGTCATCGACTCGCCGCGCAGCGTCTTCGCCGAGGATTCGCCCATCACCCAGCGCACCGCGTCGATGACGTTGGACTTGCCGCAGCCGTTGGGTCCAACGATCGCCGTCATGCTGCTGTCGAACGGCACGCTCACGGGGTCGACGAACGACTTGAAGCCGGCCAGCTTGATCGATTTGAGACGCATGCGGGTGTGGGGTTTCCTCGACGCCAACGGTCAACCGGTGAGTCTACCGAACTGCCGGGCCGCGCCCAAGCGGTGATTCTATGCCCGTCGGCGGACGCCGCGACCGCCGGCGATGAATGTTGGTCGCGTGCGTTTGCCCGCCTCGCCGGGCTTGCTATGATGCGCATTGCCGTGGGCGCCGGGTCCTGCCTTCAGGGCTCTGGCTTCGTTCCGACGGCCTCGCACTCGAGGGAGAGGGTCATGCAGCACGCCACACCGCACTATCTGCAACGCCAGCCCAACCTGCCGCTCAACGACGGCGCCTGGGAGGCGATCGACGCAACCGATCTGGTCGAGATCCCGCTGCTCGGCCAGGTCGCCGCCGGCCTGCCGATCGAGGCCTGTCCCGACACCAGCACGGTGTCGATCCCCTCGCGCATGGTGCGTCGCAATACCTATGCCCTGCGGGTGCGCGGCAACTCGATGATCGACTGCAACATCTTCGACGGCGACGTGATCATCATCGAGCGTCAGGAGAGCGCCGAGAACGGCGAAACCGCGGTGGTGATGATCAACGATAAGGAAGTCACCCTGAAGAAGCTCTACATCGACAAGTCGGGGGTGCGCCTGCAGCCGGCCAACGCCAGCATGCCGCCGATCTATCTGAAGAACGATGACGTCCAGGTGCTCGGCCTGGTGATGGGCGTGATGCGTCAGCCCAGTATCGCGGCCTGATGCGCTATCGGTTCCGCGTCTCGCCGTCGCACTGCGACGGGTACAATGTCCCGCCTGAGTTCACGGCGTCTCACATACTCAGAGTTAGGTTGCCACGTGGCCAAGCTACTTCATCCCGGCCGAATCGGCTTGGCGCCCATGGAAGGCGTCATCGATGCCGTGACCCGCGATCTGTTGACGCGAGACAAGGGCCTTGACTGGACGGTGACCGAATTCGTGCGGGTGGTCGATGCGCGACTGCCGCCGCGGGTGTTCTACAAGCACTGCCCGGAGCTTCACCCGGACCGACGTCAGGCCCGCCAGGACGCGGTGGCGACGCCGAGCGGCGTGCCGGTGCATCTGCAGCTGCTGGGCTCCGACCCCGCGGCGCTGGCGGCCAATGCCCGCCAGGCGCTGCGCCTGGGCGCCACCGGCCTGGATCTGAATTTCGGCTGCCCGGCCAAGACCGTCAACCGTCACGATGGCGGCGCCTCGCTGCTGCGTGATCCGCAGCGGGTCCAGCGGGTGGTGTCGGCGGTGAGCGAGGCGGTCGGCGAGCGGATACCGGTGACCGCCAAGATCCGCCTGGGCTTCGCCGACCGGCGTCTGGCGCTGGCCTGCGCCCAGGCCGCCGAGGACGGCGGCGCCCGACATCTGGTGGTCCACGCGCGGACCCGCAACGAGGGCTACCGGCCTCCGGCGCACTGGGAATGGATCGCGCGCATTCGCCAGCGGCTGACCATCCCGGTGATCGCCAACGGCGATATCTGGACGCTCGCCGACTACTGGAAGGCGCGCAGCCTGTCGGGCTGCGAGGACGTGATGCTGGGCCGCGCGGTGCTTGCCGACCCGGCGTTGCCGGCACGTATCCGCCACTGGCAACGCACCGGCGAGCGGTTGCCGGAAACGCGCTGGCAGCGCCGCGCGGACATTCTCGACGCCTACGCCCGCCGCCAGTGTGAGACGTTACCGGAGAAAGTGGTGGTGGCGCTGCTGAAACAGTGGCTCAACCAGATGCGCGGGCGCGACGACGAAGCTGCCCGCCGCTTCCAGGCGCTGCGCCGCGAGACGCGCCTGGCGCCGTTCCTCGCCGGCCTGCATGGCGCTCCCGAAGTCTCCGAGACAGCCCTCGCCGACTGAGCGCCGCATAATAAAAAAAGAGGCGCACTGCCAGGCAGCGCGCCTCGAAACGACCGCTCGGGGCCGCGACGTTCGCCGACGGCCCTTGAAGCTGCCAAGGAAATTCATGAAAGCAAGCGTCGAGAAAATCTCTTGAAACGACTCGCAAAAACAGCCTACCAACGAAAATCCGCTCTCACCATAAAGGCGAGAGCGGATCGGGATCTGGCGCGCCCGGGAGGATTCGAACCTCCGACCACCTGATTCGTAGTCAGGTACTCTATCCAGCTGAGCTACGGGCGCTAAACACGGTGCACTGCTCTACAACTTTACAATTTCTCGCCTGCAATGCTCGCTTGCAGTACGACGACGCTGGCTGAATCGAACCCGTTGACTCGCTGCCAAACGCGGAATGGGCGTGAATAAAAACACCCATCGGCAGGAAGATGGCGCGCCCGGGAGGATTCGAACCTCCGACCACCTGATTCGTAGTCAGGTACTCTATCCAGCTGAGCTACGGGCGCATCTTCGATGCATCTTCACGATCGTGTCGAGGGCACATATACGCTTGTATGGCGGAGAGGGAGGGATTCGAACCCTCGATAGGGGTATAAGCCCTATACTCCCTTAGCAGGGGAGCGCCTTCAGCCACTCGGCCACCTCTCCCTCATCAACACGGCGCGTATGTTACCGTTTCTGTTGAATCTTGTCCACCCTTGCCAGGTTTTTTTCGGAAGGCGTTCTCAGACACCCCTGGACCTCATTCGCTGCTGTCGTTGCCGGTCTGTTCACGCTGAATGCGCTGGTAGATCTCTTCGCGATGGACGGCGACGTCCCTGGGCGCGTTGACACCGATACGGACCTGATTACCTTTGACACCTAAAACCGTGACGGTAACCTCATCGCCGATCATCAAGGTCTCGCCGACTCGGCGGGTCAGGATGAGCATGACTGATCTCCTTTCAGACGTTCTTCCAACGGGATGCGCGCATTTTTACAGCCAATAGAAGGCATGGCGCACGATTATGCGCCATACACCTGCCTGAGCCAAATTCAGCGAGCCATGAAACCCGATCGCCACGTTGAATGAAAGCCGTGCGGCCCGCTCGCGTTTCCTTACAACCACTAGCGTAGAACGCATGGCACGTTATGCCCGATTCACTCGCTTTCGATGTCGTCCTTGTCCAGGCCGAACGCCTTGTGCAGGGCACGCACCGCGAGTTCCATGTGCTTTTCGTCGATCACCACGGAGATCTTGATCTCGGAGGTGGAAACCATGCGGATATTGATGTTCTCGTCGGACAGCGTGCGGAACATCTTTGAAGCAACACCGGCGTGAGAGCGCATGCCGACACCGACCAGCGACACCTTGGCGATGTTGTCGTCGCCACGCAGCTCGCCGCCGCCCAGCGCCGGAATCACCTCGTCCTGGAGAATGCGCTGGGTCTGCTTGAAATCGCCCTTGGCCACGGTAAAGGTGAAGTCGGTGTAATCGCCGGCCGGCGCCACGTTCTGGACGATCATGTCGACTTCGATGTTGGCGTCGGCGATCGGGCCCAGGATTCGCGAGGCGACGCCCGGCACGTCCGGCGTGTTGAGCAGGGTCAGCTTGGCTTCGTTGGCGGTAAAGGCGATACCGGAGATCAGCGGCTCTTCCATGGAATCCTCTTCTTCATCTGAATCAGCGACGATCAGGGTGCCGGCGCCCTCCTCGAAACTCGAGAGCACGCGCAGCGGGACGTTGTACTTGCCGGCGAACTCGACGGCACGAATCTGCAGGACCTTGGAGCCCAGGCTGGCCAGCTCGAGCATCTCCTCGACGGTGATCGACTCCAGGCGACGCGCCTTGGAGCAGACCCGCGGATCGGTGGTGTAGACGCCGTCGACGTCGGTGTAGATCTGGCATTCATCGGCCTTGAGCGCCGCCGCCAGGGCGACCCCGGTGGTGTCCGAGCCACCGCGCCCCAGGGTGGTGATGTTGCCCTCTTCGTCGATTCCCTGGAAACCGGCAACCACCACCACCTGGCCTTCGTCGAGATCCTGGCGCAGCTCATCGGTTTCGATGCGCTGGATGCGTGCCTTGGTGTGCGCGCTGTCGGTCTGGATGCCGACCTGGCCGCCGGTGTAGGAAGTCGCCGGCACGCCCAGCTTGTGCAGGGCCATGGCCAGCAGCGAGCTGGTGACCTGCTCGCCGGTGGACACCAGCATGTCCATCTCGCGCGGCGTCGGCTCGTCGTTGATCTGGCCGGCGAGTTCGATCAGCCGGTTGGTCTCGCCACTCATCGCCGAGACCACCACCACGACCTGATGGCCGTCGTCGCGGTAGCGTTTGACTTTATCGGCGACGGCCTTGATGCGCTCGACCGAGCCCACCGAGGTGCCACCGAACTTCTGTACGTATAGCGCCATAGGTTGTCTATCCGTGAAGTGAGTAAGTGAAACGTCCTGGACCTATAGAAAGGGCCGGACGATGTTCGTACGGCCCAGCGATGGATGATTCTAGCCCAGTTGGCCTGCCAGCCAATCCGGAACGCTGGCGAGTGCCTGCGGGAGCGCCGCGGCATCGCTGCCCCCGGCCTGGGCCATGTCGGCGCGGCCACCGCCCTTGCCGCCGACCTGAGCGGCGACATGGTTGACCAGCTCGCCGGCCCGCACGCGGCCGGTGAGATCGTCGGTGACCCCGGCGATCAGGCTGACCTTGCCGCCGTCGGCGACGCCCAGCACCAGCACGCCCGAACCCAGCTTGTTCTTGAGCTGGTCCATCAGGCCGCGCAGCTCCTTGCCGGAGACGCCCTCGACCTGCCTGGCCAGCACCCGCACGCCGGCGACTTCGCGCGCTTCGCCGAGCATGTCGCTGCTCGCCGCGCTGGCCAGCTTGGCCTTGAGCCGCTCGAGCTCCTTCTCGAGCGTGCGGTTGCGCTCGAGAAGGAGCTCGACGCGCTCCTCGAGCTGCTCCGGCTTGGCCTTGACGCGTTCGGCGAGCCGCGTGACGCGCGCTTCCTGCTCGCGGAAATAGCCCAGCGCGCCCTCGCCGGTGACCGCCTCGATGCGCCGCACGCCGGCGGCGATGCCGGTCTCCGTGAGCACGTGGAAGGCGCCGATGTCGCCGCTGCGGGCCACGTGGGTGCCGCCGCACAGCTCGATGGAGAAGTCGTCGGCGCCGATGGTCAGCACCCGCACGTTGTCGCTGTACTTGGCCTCGAACAGCGCCGCCGCGCCCTTGGCCTTGGCCTCGTCGAGGGTCATCTGCTGGATGCGCGTGTCGGCGTTGGCCAGCACCTGGCGGTTGACGATCGCCTCGACCTCGGCGAGCTGCTCTGCGCTCATCGCCTCGAAGTGGCTGAAGTCGAAGCGCAGCCGCTCGGCGGTGACCAGCGAGCCCTTCTGCTGGACGTGTTCGCCGAGTACCTGCCTGAGCGCCTTGTGCAGCAGGTGGGTCGCCGAATGGTTGCGCATGATCGCCGCGCGCAGCGAGGCGTCGACCCGGGGCGTGACCGTCGCCCCGACCGTCAGGCGACCTTCGCTCAGCACCCCATGGTGCAAATGATGGCCGGCCTGCTTCTGGGTGTCGTCGACTTCGAAGCGGGTGCCGTCGGCGTCGAGATAGCCGCTGTCGCCGATCTGACCGCCGGACTCGCCATAGAACGGCGTGCGATCGAGCACCACCACCCCGCGCTGGCCCGCCTCGAGTGCCGCCAATGCGTTGCCCGCCTCGTCGATCAGCGCGGTGACCCGCGACTCGTCCTCGAGCCGCTCGTAGCCGGTGAAGGCGGTCTCGCCCTCGATATTGATCGAGGCGCTGTAATCGGCGCCGAACTGGCTGGCCGCCCGGGCGCGCTCGCGTTGCGCCTCGAGTTCGCGCTTAAAGCCGGTCTCGTCGAGGGTCACGCCGCGCTCGCGGCAGATGTCGGCGGTCAGATCGAACGGGAAGCCGTAGGTGTCGTAGAGCTTGAACACCGTCTCGCCGGGCAGCGTGTCGCCGCTCAGTTCGCCGAGGGCCGCCTCGAGCAGGCCCATGCCATGGTCCAGGGTGCGCGCGAACTGCTGCTCCTCCTTGAGCAGGACCTTCTCGATCCGCTCCCGCGCCTCGCGCAGCTCCGGATAGGCCTCGCCCATCTCGGCGTCCAGCGCGGCGACCAGCTTGTGGAAGAACGCCTCGCGGGCGCCCAGCTTGTGACCGTGGCGCACTGCGCGGCGGATGATCCGCCGCAGCACGTAGCCGCGGCCCTCGTTGGAGGGCAGCACGTCGTCGACGATCAAGAAGGCGCAGGAGCGGATATGATCGGCGATCACCCGCAGCGACGGCGCCTCGAGATCGACGTGGCCGATGATCTCGCCGGCGGCCTTGAGCAGGTTCTCGAACAGGTCGATCTGGTAATTGGAGTGCACGCCCTGCAGCACCGCGGCGACCCGCTCGAGCCCCATGCCGGTATCGATCGACGGCTTGGGCAAGGGATTCAGGGTCCCGGCGGCGTCGCGGTCGAACTGCATGAACACCAGGTTCCAGATCTCGATGTAGCGATCGCCGTCTTCCTCGGCGCTGCCCGGCGGCCCCCCCCACACCTCGGGGCCATGGTCGAAGAAGATCTCCGAGGACGGGCCGCAGGGGCCGGTATCGCCCATCTGCCAGAAGTTGTCCGCGTCGAGCTTGGAGAAGCGCTCGGGATCGATGCCGATCTCGTCCTTCCAGATGCGTTCGGCCTCGTCGTCGCTGACATGCACGGTGACCCATAGCTTGTCGGCGGGCAGCCCCAGCCGCTCGGTCAGAAACGCCCAGGCGAAGCGGATGGCATCGCGCTTGAAGTAGTCGCCGAAGCTGAAGTTGCCGAGCATCTCGAAGAAGGTGTGATGGCGCGCGGTGTAGCCGACGTTGTCCAGGTCGTTGTGCTTGCCGCCGGCGCGCACGCAGCGCTGGGCCGAGGTCGCGCGCACGTAGGGCCGCGGATCGCGTCCCAGGAAGACATCCTTGAACGGGACCATGCCGGCGTTGGTGAACAGCAGGGTGGGATCGTTGTGCGGCACCAGCGAGCTCGACGGCACGATGGTGTGCCCCTGCTCTTCGAAGAAGGTCAGAAAGGCCTGTCTGATATCTGCGCTTTTCATGGCAAACCCGTGGCAATGTGATTGGGGCGCTGCGGGACGCGACCGACCGTCATTCGTGTAACTGGCTTGGGAACATGGTCTTCGCAAGACGTCGTGGCGGCGTGTCGAAAATGGCGGAAAGTGACGTCCCGAGCCGTCGCAAGCGCACTAGTATAACGCGTTCAGCGTGGGACTAAAGGGAGGGGATCTGAGGGAGGGATTCTGGAAAAGCCACCGGCGACTCACTCCGGCGCATCCCAGGCATGTGCCAGGGCGTATTTCATCTGCTCGAAATCGAAGCCGCGCCCGGCCAGGAAGCGCTCGCGCCGGGCCCGCTCGCGCGGCGTGGCGCCGGGACCGTCAAAGCGCTTGGCTAGCGCCTCGCAGGCCAGCGCCTGCCAGTCCGTCTCGGCCTGCGCCGCGTCGAGCACCGTACCGATAAGCTCTCGCTCGACGCCTCGCTCATTGAGCCCGGCACGCACCTTCATCGGCCCTTGGCCGCGAGCCAGACGCGAGCGCACGAAGCTCTCGGCGAAGCGCGCGTCGGACTGCAGGCCTTCGGCCTCGAGCGCATCCAGCGTCTGCCGGATGCTTTCGGCATCGTGATGCTTGAGGGCAAGCCGCCCCGCCAGTTCGGCCCGCGAGTAGTCGCGGCGCGCCAACAGGCGAATGGCGTCGTCACGGGGTGTGGGCTCATTACTCAGTGCATTACCCGGCGCGGCACACATGATTCGGCGGCCCTCCTCGCTTCACGCTGGTTGGCTCAGAGCAGGTCGTCGCGCTCCTCGCCGGCCGCTGCCTCGACCTGCGGCGTCTCGGGTTCTTCCTTGGCCTTGCCGTCGGTGATGTTCAGCAATTGGCCGCGAATCTGGCTCTCGATCTCCTCCATGATCGCCGGATTGTCCTCGAGATACTGCGCGGCATTGGCCTTGCCCTGACCGATCTTGTTGCCCTGGTAGCTGTACCAGGCGCCGGCCTTGTCGACCAGCTTGCACTGCACGCCCAGGTCGACCACCTCGCCGGCATGGTAGATGCCCTTGCCGTAGAGGATCTGGAACTCGGCCTGGCGGAACGGCGGCGCCACCTTGTTCTTGACCACCTTGACGCGGGTCTCGTTGCCGGTCACCTCGTCGCCCTGCTTGACCGAGCCGGTGCGGCGAATGTCCAGACGCACGCTGGAATAGAACTTCAGCGCGTTGCCGCCGGTGGTGGTCTCGGGGCTGCCGAACATCACGCCGATCTTCATGCGGATCTGGTTGATGAACACCACCATGCAGTTGGCATTCTTGATGTTACCGGTGATCTTGCGCAACGCCTGGGACATCAACCGCGCCTGCAGCCCGACGTGGGAATCGCCCATCTCGCCCTCGATCTCGGCGCGGGGCGTCAATGCCGCCACCGAGTCGATGATGATCACGTCGACCCCGCCGGAGCGCACCAGCATGTCGCAGATCTCCAGCGCCTGCTCGCCGGTGTCCGGCTGCGAGACCAGCAGGTCGTCGAGATTGACGCCGAGCTTCTCGGCATAGCTCGGGTCCAGCGCATGCTCGGCATCGATGAACGCGCAGGTCTTGCCCTGCTTCTGCGCCTGGGCGATCACCGACAGCGTCAGCGTGGTCTTGCCCGACGACTCGGGCCCGAAGATCTCGACGACACGACCCAGCGGCAAGCCACCGATGCCCAGCGCGATGTCCAGACCCAGCGAGCCGGTGGACACCGACGGCATGGTCACCCGTGGCGTGTCGCCCAGACGCATCACGGTACCCTTGCCGAATTGGCGCTCGATCTGCGACAGCGCCGCGCTGAGTGCCTTGGAACGGTTATCGTCCTGTGCCATGAATGTCTCCTGATAGCACGTGTAGGTTGGCGCGACACCCGGTTCTGGGCGCGCATCGCCAGCATCCGCTGACCTTATCCAGTCACTGTATGGCCAGACAGTATTATGACGAAAAATTCGTCACTCGCCTACTCCCGTCGATGATAAAACCCGCTTCGCGAGAGCCACTCACGCCGCCTCTAGCCAGCGGATCAAGCCTTCGAGGGCCACGCGTACCGCCTGCTCGCGGACCGCCCGGCGATCGCCGTCGAAGCGCCGGCATTCGGCATGCTGCGCAAGCCTGCTTCCCCAGGCGAACCACACCGTCCCCACCGGCTTTTCCGCACTGCCGCCGCCGGGCCCGGCGACGCCGCTGATCGCCACGCCGAGATCGGTCCCGCTCTCGCGACAGGCCCCGGCGACCATCGCCTCGACCGTCTCGCGGCTCACCGCACCGCGGGTCTCGAGCGTCGCCTCCGACACGCCCAGCAGGCGGGTCTTGGCGGCGTTGGAATAGGTCACGTAGCCGGTCTCGAAATAGGCGGAACTCCCGGCAATGTCGGTAATCGCGCTGGCCACGCCGCCACCGGTGCAGGACTCGGCGGCGGTCAGGGTCACGCCATGCTGCCGACACAGTGCGCCGAGACGCTCGCTGAGCGCCAGGCAAGTGGCGTCCTGCTCAGAAATATCGGGCATTGCAAACTCCTCGAACAGCCTGACGCACACGACATCCCTGACGCCAGGTGATTGGTAAGCGTAGAATACTGGCTTTCGATATCGATGACAGTAACGCAGCTAGGATCGCCATGGCACAGGCCGACACACCCCAACAGACGCCGATGATGGCCCAATACCTGAAGATCAAGCGCGAGCATCCGGACGTGCTGCTGTTCTATCGCATGGGGGATTTCTACGAGTTGTTCTTCGACGACGCCAGGCGCGCCGCGCAACTGCTCGACATCACGCTCACCGCGCGCGGCCAGTCGGGCGGCAAGCCGATCCCCATGGCCGGGGTGCCCTATCACAGCGCCGAGGGCTACCTGGCGCGGCTGGTCAAATCGGGCGAATCGGTGGCGATCTGCGAACAGATGGGCGACCCGGCGACCAGCAAGGGGCCGGTGGATCGTCAGGTGGTGCGCATCGTCACCCCCGGCACGTTGCACGACGAGGCGCTGCTCGACGCCAGACGCGACAACCTGCTGCTCGCCCTGCACTGCCAGGGCGAGCGCTGGGGCCTGGCCTGGCTGGAGCTCTCAAGCGGTCGCTTCAGCGTGCTCGAAGTCGACGGCGAAGCCGACATGCTGGCCGAGGTGCACCGCCTGCAACCCGCCGAACTGCTGGTCGGCGACGCCCAGGACCTGCCGCCGGCGCTGGCCGAGCGTGCCGGGCTCAAGCGCCAGAGCGGCTGGCTTTACGACCTGGAATCGGCCACCCGGCTGCTGTGCGATCAGTTCGCTGTCGCCGATCTGCGCGGCTTCGGCTGTGCCCACCTTGAGTGTGCGCTGACCGCCGCCGGGGTGCTGATCGACTATGCCCGCGACACCCAGCGCTCGCGGCTGCCCCACGTCACCCAACTGGGTATCGAGAATCGCGACGACGCGGTGGTGATCGACGCCGCCAGCCGCCGCAACCTGGAGATCGACGTGAACCTCGGCGGCGGCAGTGAAAACACCCTGGCCAGCGTGCTCGACACCACCGCCACGGCGATGGGCTCGCGGCTGCTCAAACGCTGGCTCAACCGCCCGCTGCGCGACCGTGAGCAGGTCGCCGGGCGTCAGGGCGCGGTGCAACTGCTGCTGCATGACGATCTCTTCGAGACCCTGCGCGCCAACCTCAAGCCGATCGGCGACGTCGAGCGGATCCTCGCCCGCGTCGCCCTGCGCAGCGCCCGCCCCCGCGACCTGGCGCGCCTGCGCGACGCCCTGGTGGCGCTGCCCGAGCTCCAGGCGACGCTGGCCCCGCTGGACGAAGGCAGCGCCCTCGACGCGCTCAAGCGCCATATCCGCCCCTACCCGGAGCTCGCCGACACCCTGACCCGGGCGCTGGTCGAAAGCCCGCCGGTGGTGATCCGCGACGGCGGCGTGATCGCCGACGGTTTCGATGCCGAGCTCGACGAGGTGCGCGGGCTGGCCGAGAACGCCGGCGACTACCTGGTCGAGCTCGAGAGCCGCGAGCGTCAGCGCACCGGGCTGGTCGGGCTCAAGGTCGGCTACAACCGGGTGCACGGCTATTTCATCGAGATTCCCCGCGCTCAGGCTCGCGAGGCGCCGGCCGACTACATTCGTCGCCAGACGCTCAAGAATGCCGAGCGCTTCATCATCCCCGAGCTCAAGGCGTTCGAGGACAAGGCGCTGTCCGCCAAGTCCCGCGCCCTGGCCCGCGAGAAGCTGCTCTTTGATCGCCTGATCGACACGCTGGGCGCCGAGCTCGACGCGCTGCAGGCCAGCGCCCGCTCGCTCGCCGCGCTCGACGTGCTGGCGGCCTTCGCCGAACGCGCGCTGGCGCTCGAACTGGTACGCCCGCACCTCACCGATAGCCCGGGGCTGACGATCCACGGCGGCCGCCACCCGGTGGTCGAGCATGTCAGCGACGCGCCGTTCGTGCCCAACGACCTGCGCCTCGACCCCAGCCGCCACATGCTGGTGATCACCGGCCCCAACATGGGCGGCAAGTCGACCTACATGCGTCAGGCGGCGCTGATCGCGCTGCTCGCCCACAGCGGCAGCTTCGTGCCCGCCGACAGCGCCGAGATCGGCCCGCTGGATCGCATCTTCACGCGTATCGGCTCGAGCGACGATCTGGCCGGCGGGCGCTCGACGTTCATGGTCGAGATGACCGAGACCGCCAACATCCTGCACAACGCCAGCGCCGAGAGCCTGGTGCTGATGGACGAGATCGGCCGCGGCACCAGCACCTTCGACGGGCTGTCGCTGGCCTGGGCCAGCGCCGAGCATCTGGCCGCCACGCGTGCGCTGACGTTGTTCGCCACCCACTACTTCGAGATGACCGCGCTCGCCGAGCAGCTCGACGGGGTCGCCAACGTGCATCTGACCGCGACCGAGCATCGCGAGGGCATCGTGTTCATGCATCGGGTCGAGGAGGGCCCGGCCAGCCAGAGCTACGGGCTGCAGGTTGCCCAGCTCGCCGGCGTCCCCCCGGCCGTGGTGGCGCGCGCCCGCGACAAGCTGGCGAGTCTCGAGCAGCACGAGATCGACCAGGGCCAGCGCAGCGTGCCGGCCGGCGCAGGCGCCTCGCAACCGGCGCCTGCGCAACCCGACCTGTTCGCCAGCACGCCGCACCCGCTGGTCGAGGAGCTCGCTGGCCTGGCGCTGGACGAACTCAGCCCGCGGCAGGCGCTCGACTTGCTGTACCGCTGGCGTGAGCGACTGTGAGGCTGGCGTTCCTGTCGATCGGTCCAGGTAGGCATGACGCCATGGCCAAACGTTCCATAGCGCCGCTTGCCGGCACCTGGCGCCGGCACTAGAATTAGCGCCCAATTAGAAGTGGGTCTTATAACGGACCCCACATTTATAACCACTAAACGTGCAGCCGTCCTTGCCGCGACGGCTGCCGATGCAAAGAAACCGGACATCGAGCGTACTGCGCCACGACCATGACTCGAGGGAATTCCCATGACATTCGTCGTCACTGAAAATTGCATTCGTTGCAAATACACCGACTGCGTCGAGGTCTGCCCCGTCGACTGCTTCTATGAAGGGCCGAACTTCCTGGTGATCGACCCCGACGAATGCATCGACTGCGCCCTGTGCGAGCCGGAATGCCCGGCCGAGGCGATCTATTCCGAGGACGAACTACCCGACGATCAGAAGCAATTTATCGAGCTCAACGCCGAGCTCGCCGTGATCTGGCCCAACATCACCGAACGCAAGGACCCGCCGGCGGACGCCGAGGAGTGGGACGGCAAGCCCGGCAAGCTGGAACAGCTCGAACGCTGATCGCCTACGCAACGATTCCCGTGCCATGCTCCGAGCATGGCACGTCATTGCCTATAGCCTTACAAGAAACCCACGCCAGAAGCCCGACGAGAAACCCAAAAAGCCCCGCCCATAAAAAAGGCGACCCGAAGGCCGCCCGCTCTACACCCTGTTTTATGGGCAATCCCTTGCCCACTCCTTCGACCGCTTCCTTATCCGGCAACCGCGTCCTGCGACACCGGATGGATCGTCCTGCTGCATCCCGTGGCATCCTGCCGATGGAGTCGAGCTAGACAAGTCGCTTCCCAAAAATCCCGCAGCCATTTTGCCCGATCGCGGCGGGTCGGCAATGGGCCTCTCTTTGAGCGTGCCTCATCCAGCACTGGATCTTTTAGCGAAATCACTTAAAAACAATAACTTGGAAATATACACTGGCATCAAGCGAGTCCATTTTGTAAGGAATCTCCTACACGCGAAGTCGCTTTGACTGACACTGGCAACGCCGGGAATCGAAAAGCGCCACACAACCTCATGAGCGCCGTATGCGGCGCCGCCGGACGGGGCCCGGCGGCTGGCGGGGTTAGTTCACTGCTGGCCCTTGATCGCCTTGAGCCCGGGGTAGGCGGCCTTGTCGCCGAGCTCCTGTTCGATCACCAGCAGGCGGTTGTACTTGGCGACGCGGTCCGAACGGCTCAGCGAGCCGGTCTTGATCTGACCGGCGCAGGTCGCTACGGCCAGATCGGCGATGGTGGTGTCCTCGGTTTCGCCCGAGCGATGCGAGATCACCGCGGTGAAGCCGGCATCCTGGGCCATCCTGATCGCGTCCAGAGTCTCGGACAGCGAACCGATCTGGTTGAACTTGATCAGGATCGAGTTGCCGATCTGATCGATGATGCCGCGCTTGAGGATGCGCGTATTGGTCACGAACAGATCGTCGCCGACCAGCTGGAGCTTGTCGCCGAGCTTGTCGGTCAGCGCCTTCCAGCCGTCCCAGTCGGACTCGTCCATGCCGTCCTCGATCGACACGATCGGGTAGTCGTCGCACAGCCCGGCCAGGTAGTCGACGAAGCCGGCGGCATCGTAGGACTTGCCCTCGCCCGCCAGGTTGTACTGACCGTCCTGGTAGAACTCGCTGGCGGCGCAATCGAGCGCCAGGGTAACGTCCTTGCCCAGCGTGTAGCCGGCGTCGGACACCGCCTGCTTGATCGCCGCCAGGGCATCGGCGTTGGAAGCGAGATCCGGCGCGAAGCCGCCCTCGTCGCCCACCGAGGTCGACAGCCCGCGCCCGGCGAGTACCTTTTTCAGCGCATGGAAGATCTCGGCGCCCACCCGCAGCGCCTCGCGGAAGTTCGCCGCGCCTACCGGCTGGATCATGAATTCCTGGATGTCGACGTTGTTGTCGGCATGCTCGCCGCCGTTGAGAATGTTCATCATTGGCACCGGCATCAGGTAACGACCCGGCTGACCGTAGAGTTCGGCGATGTGCGCGTAGAGCGGTACCTGCTTGCTGACCGCGGCGGCCTTGGCCGCCGCCAGCGACACGGCGAGGATCGCGTTGGCACCGAGCTGGGCCTTGTTGTCGGTGCCGTCGAGCGCGAGCATGGCGTTGTCCAGGGCACGCTGGTCGCGCGCATCCAGGCCCAGCAGCTTGTCGCGAATCGGACCGTTGGCCGCCGCGACAGCCTTGAGCACGCCCTTGCCCAGATAACGCGACTTGTCGCCGTCGCGCAACTCCAGCGCCTCGCGGGAACCGGTCGAGGCGCCGCTCGGCGCGCAGGCCACGCCCCTGGCGCCGTCGTCGAGCACCACCTCGGCCTGTACGGTCGGGTTGCCGCGGGAATCGAGCACCTCGAGGGCGCGGATTTCGACAATCTTGCTCATCGTCAGTCGTCCTTTGTCAGCGTTGAGTGAAGGTTCACGGCTCCGCTCAGGAAATTTCCAGCGCCGGAAACCCCTTGACCAGCTCGTCGAGCGCCTTGAGCTGGGCGAGGAAGGGTTCCAGCTTGTCCAGCGCCAAGGCGCAGGGCCCGTCGCACTTGGCATTGTCGGGGTCGGGATGGGCTTCGAGGAACAGCCCGGCCAGGCCCACGGCGACCCCGGCGCGAGCCAGTTCGGCGACCTGCCGGCGGCGCCCGCCGGCGCTGTCGGCGCGCCCGCCCGGACGCTGCAGCGAGTGGGTGACGTCGAAGATCACCGGGTAACCGGTCTGCTGCATGTCGCCGAAGCCGAGCATGTCGACCACCAGGTTGTTGTAGCCGAAGCTCGACCCGCGTTCGCAGAGGATCAGCCGGTCGTTGCCGGCTTCCCGGCACTTGTTGATGATGTGGCGCATCTCGTGGGGGGCGAGGAACTGCGGCTTCTTGAGGTTGATCACCGCGCCGGTTTCGGCCATCGCCACCACCAGGTCGGTCTGGCGCGCCAGGAACGCCGGCAACTGGATGATGTCGGCGACCTCGGCCACCGGCGCGGCCTGCCAGGGTTCGTGGACGTCGGTAATCACCGGCACGTCGAAGCGCGACTTGATCTCGGCCAGCCATTCGATGCCCTTGTCGACGCCGGGGCCGCGAAACGAATGGATCGAGCTGCGATTGGCCTTGTCGAAGCTGGCCTTGAAGACGTAGGGAATGCCCAGCCGGGTGCACACCTCGACATAGCGCTCGGCCACCTCGAGGGCCAGCTCGCGGGACTCCAGCACGTTCATGCCGCCGAACAGCATCAGCGGCAACGAATTGCCGGCACGCAGGCCGGCAAACTCGATGATCTTCTGTGACTCGGCCATGACGGCGACTCCTCAGCCCGGGACCTGGGTGCGCTGGCGGGCGCTCTTGTGTTCCAGCGCGGCGTTGACGAAACCGGTGAACAGCGGATGGCCGTCGCGCGGCGTCGAGGTGAACTCGGGATGGAACTGGCAGGCCAGGAACCACGGATGGTCGGGCAGCTCGATCATCTCCACCAGTGAATTGTCGACGCTCTTGCCGGCGACCACCAGCCCGGCGGCCTCGAGCGCCTCGACGAACTGGTTGTTGACCTCGAAGCGGTGACGATGGCGCTCGGTGATGGCGTCCAGAGCGTAGACCTCGCGCGCCCTCGAGCCCGGCTTGAGCTGACACACCTGACCGCCGAGACGCATGGTGCCCCCCAGGTCGGAGGCCGCGTCGCGCAGCTCGATCCTGCCTTCGGGGCTTAGCCACTCGGTGATCAGGCCGACCACCGGGTGCTGGGTGTCGCGGGTGAATTCGGTGGAGTCGGCGTCGTCCCAGCCGGCCACATGACGCGCGAATTCGATCACCGCGACCTGCATCCCTAAGCAGATGCCGAGATACGGCACGCCGTTCTCGCGGGCATAGCGGGCAGTGGCGATCTTGCCCTCCACGCCGCGCTCGCCGAAGCCGCCGGGCACCAGGATCGCGTCCTTGCCGGCCAGGCGCTCGGTGCCGTGGCGCTCGATATCTTCGGCGTCGATGTAGTCGATGTTGATCTTGACCCGGGTCTGGATGCCGGCGTGGATCAGCGCCTCGTTGAGCGACTTGTAGGCGTCGAGCAGCTCCATGTACTTGCCGACCATGGCGATGTTGATCGACTTGAGCGGGTTGAGCTTGGCGTCTAAGACGTGAATCCACTCGCCCAGATCGGCCGGCGGCGCCTCGATACGCAGCTTGTCGCAGACGATCTCGTCGAGGCCGTGCTCGTGGAGCATCAGCGGGATGCGATAGATGGTGTCGGCGTCCTGCAGCGGGACGACGGCGCGCTCCTCGACGTTGGTGAACAGCGCGATCTTGCGCCGTTCGCTCTCCTCGAGCTCGACCTCGCTGCGACAGATCAGGATGTCCGGCTGGATGCCGATCGAGCGCAGCTCCTTGACGCTGTGCTGGGTCGGCTTGGTCTTGGTCTCGCCGGCGGTCTTGATGTAGGGCACCAGCGTCAGGTGCATGAAGATCGCCTGGCTGGCGCCCTTCTCGCTTCTGATCTGGCGGATCGACTCGAGAAACGGCAACGACTCGATGTCGCCCACCGTGCCGCCGATCTCCACCAGCGCCACGTCGCAGTCCTTGCCGCCCTCGTAGACGCGGCGCTTGATCTCGTCGGTGATGTGCGGGATCACCTGCACGGTGCCGCCCAGGTAGTCGCCGCGGCGCTCGCGGCGCAGCACGTGCTCGTAGACGCGGCCGGTGGTGAAGTTGTTGTCCTGGGTCATCTTGGTGCGGATGAAGCGCTCGTAGTGGCCCAGGTCGAGATCGGTCTCCGCGCCGTCTTCGGTGACGAATACCTCGCCGTGCTGGAACGGGCTCATGGTGCCCGGATCGACGTTGATGTACGGGTCCAGCTTGAGGATGGTGACCTTGAGGCCGCGCGCCTCGAGAATCGCCGCCAGCGAGGCCGACGCGATGCCCTTGCCGAGAGAGGACACAACGCCGCCGGTCACGAAGATATATCGTGTCATGGAGAACCTGTTGAATCGTGGGTCAGAAGGCCTGGTGGGAGCGGCCCGGATGGGACGACAGAGTAGCAGAATACGGTCAACGGCTCAATTTGGGCTACGGGCTACGGGCTACGGGCTACGGGCTACGGGCTACGGGCTACGGGCTACGGGCTACGGGCTACGGGCTACGGGCTACGGGCTACGGGCTACGGGCTACGGGCTACGGGCAGGATGATGACTCCGCCCTGCTCGTAGCCCCTAGCTCGGTGGGAGGGAACTTGTTCCCGATTGGCGCCGCCAGGCGCCCGGCATGACCCGACAGGTACAATGCCCACCGCCGTCGCGAATAAATTCACTCCCACGAAAACCAGGCCAGGCGGCAAGGTCCATGGTGGGAGGGAATTTATTCCCGATGGTTTCGATCTCCCTAAATCGCGTCAGACGCCGAGGTAGTCGAGGATGCCTTCGCCGGCCTGGCGACCTTCGTGGATGGCGGTGACCACCAGGTCGGAGCCGCGCACCATGTCGCCGCCGGCGAAGATCTTCTCGTTGCTGGTCTGGAAAGCGAAGTCGCCGTGTTCCGGCGCGGCGACCCGTCCGCGCTCGTCGACGGCGATGTTGTGCGCCTCGAACCAGGCGATCTCGCTGGGCTGGAAGCCGAAGGCGATGACCACCGCGTCCGCCGCCAGCACCTCCTCGGAGCCCGGCACCACCTCGGGGCTGCGCCGGCCTCGCTCGTCGGGCTCGCCGAGGCGCGTGCGCACCAGCTTGACGCCCTCGACCCTGTCCTCGCCGACGATCGCCACCGGCTGACGATTGAACAAAAACTCGACGCCCTCCTCGCGGGCGTTGGCCACCTCGCGCTTGGAGCCGGGCATGTTCTCCTCGTCGCGTCGGTAGGCGCAGGTCACGCCGGTCGCGCCCTGGCGAATCGCCGTGCGGTTGCAGTCCATCGCGGTATCGCCGCCGCCCAGCACCACCACGCGCCGGCCCTCCATCGACACGTAGTCGGCGGGGTCCTTCTCGAAGCCCAGGCAGTGGTTGACGTTGGCGATCAGGTAGTCCAGCGCCTTGTACACGCCGGGCAAATCCTCGCCAGGGAAGCCGCCCTGCATGTACTTGTAGGTACCCATGCCCATGAACACCGCGTCGTACTCGCCGAGCAGCTCGTCGATGGTGACGTCGCGACCGATCTCGACGTTCAGACGGAATTCCATGCCCATCTCCTCGAATACCGCGCGACGCCGCTCCATGACGTTCTTCTCGAGCTTGAACTCGGGAATGCCGAAGGTCAGCAGACCGCCGATCTCGGGATGCCGATCGAACACCACCGGCTTGACGCCGTTGCGCACCAGGATATCGGCACAGCCCAGCCCCGCCGGCCCGGCGCCGATCACTGCCACCCGCTTGTCGGTCCACTCGACCTTGGACAGGTCGGGCCGCCAGCCCATGGCGAACGCGGTGTCGGTGATATATTTTTCCACCGAGCCGATGGTCACCGCGCCGAAGCCGTCGTTGAGGGTGCAGTCGCCCTCGCACAGCCGATCCTGCGGACACACCCGGCCGCACACCTCGGGCAGGGTATTGGTGCGGTGCGACATCTCCGCCGCCTCGAGGATATTGCCCTCGCTGACCAGTTTCAGCCAGTTGGGAATGTAGTTGTGCACCGGGCACTTCCATTCGCAGTACGGGTTGCCGCAATGCAGGCAGCGGTGCGCCTGGCTGGCCGCCTCGCTGGGCTTGTACGGGTCGTAGATCTCGGTGAACTGCTTGGCCCGCTTGCGCGCGTCCTTCTTGCTCGGGTCCTGGCGGCCGACATCAATGAACTGGAAATCGTTGTCCAAACGGTTAGCCATGATCCTATCTCCTGTTATTCATCGAGCAGCACGCGCTACTCGGGCCGCCGGCGGGATTCGGCAAGCAGGCCGCCGAGGCTTGCCGCCTTGGGCTTGACCAGCCAGAAATGCCGGATGTACTCGGAGAAATCGTCGAGGATCTCGTGGCCCCGGGCCGAGTCGGTCTCGGCAACGTACTCCTCGATCACCTCGCGCAGGTAGCGCCGGTAGGCTTCCATGGTCTCGGTGTTGATGCGATGGATCTCCACCAGCTCATGGTTGTACTTGTCGACGAAGGTACGATCCTCGTCGAGCACATAGGCGAAGCCGCCGGTCATTCCCGCACCGAAGTTGACGCCGGTCTCGCCAAGCACCGCGACCAGGCCGCCGGTCATGTACTCGCAGCAGTGATCGCCGGCCCCCTCTATCACCGCATGCACGCCGGAGTTGCGCACCGCGAAGCGCTCGCCGGCAGTGCCGGCGGCGAACAGCTTGCCGCCGGTGGCACCGTACAGGCAGGTGTTGCCGACGATCGCCGTCTGGTGGGATTTGAAGCGGCTGGCCCTGGGCGGCACGATCACCACCTTGCCGCCGTTCATGCCCTTGCCGACGTAGTCGTTGGCATCGCCCTCGAGATAGAGATGCAGGCCGCGGGCGTTCCACACCCCGAAGCTCTGCCCCGCCACGCCGGCGAAGCGGGCGACGACCGGGGCATCCTCCAGGCCCTGCTCGCCATAACGCTTGGCGATCTCGCCCGAGGCCCGCGCGCCGACGCTGCGATCGCAGTTGGTGATGGCAAACGCGAACTCGCCGCCCGAACGGGCCTCGATCGCCGGCAGCAGCGCATCGAGCACCTCCTGGTTCTTGGCACCCGGGTCGTGGGGCACGTTGCGGCTGACCTGGCAGAACTGCGGCGCCTCGGCAGGCACGAAGTCGTTGGTCAGCAGCGGACTCAGATCGAGCTTGCGCTGCGCGGGCGTCTCGCCCTCGAGTATCTCGAGCAGATCGGTGCGCCCGATCAGCGCGGTGAGCTCACGCACACCGAGCAGCGCCAGCAGTTCGCGCACTTCCTCGGCGATGAAGCGAAAGTAGTGCTTGACCATGTCGACGGTGCCGCGGAAATGCTCGTCGCGCAGGTACTGGTGCTGGGTGGCGACGCCGGTGGCGCAGTTGTTGAGGTGGCAGATGCGCAGGTACTTGCAGCCCAGCGCGACCATCGGCGCGGTGCCGAAGCCGAAGCTCTCGGCGCCGAGGATCGCCGCCTTGACCACGTCGAGCCCGGTCTTCAGGCCGCCGTCGGTCTGCAGGCGGATCTTGTCGCGCAGGCCGTTGATGCGCAGCGCCTGATGGACCTCGGGCAGGCCGAGCTCCCAGGGGCTGCCGGCGTGCTTGATCGAGGTCAGCGGGCTGGCCGCGGTGCCGCCGTCGTAGCCCGACACGGTAATCAGGTCGGCATAGGCCTTGGCCACGCCAGTGGCGATGGTGCCGATGCCCGGCTCGGAAACCAGCTTGACCGATACCTGGGCGCTCGGGTTGACCTGCTTGAGATCGAAGATCAGCTGCGCCAGGTCCTCGATGGAATAGATGTCGTGGTGCGGCGGCGGCGAGATCAGCGTCACCCCGGGTACCGCGTAGCGCAGCCGTCCGATCATCTCGTTGACCTTGCTGCCCGGCAGCTGGCCGCCCTCGCCGGGCTTGGCGCCCTGGGCGACCTTGATCTGCAGCACCTCGGCGTTGACCAGATAGGCCGGGGTGACGCCGAAGCGTCCGGAAGCGATCTGCTTGATCTTGGACGAGCGGATGGTGCCGTAGCGCGCCGGATCCTCGCCACCCTCGCCGGAATTGGAGCGCCCGCCGGTCTCGTTCATCGCCTGGGCCAGCGCCTCGTGGGCCTCGGGCGACAGCGCGCCGAGACTCATCCCGGCGCTGTCGAAGCGCGGCAACAGCGCCTCGACCGGCTCGACCTCGTCGAGCGCCAAAGGCTCGGGGGCCGGCTTGAGCTTGAGCAGATCGCGAATGGTCGCCACCGGGCGCTCGTTGACCAGTTGGGCGAACTTCTTCCACTTGGCGTAATCGCCCTGCTGCACCGCCTCCTGCAGAGCCATGACGATGTCGGGGTTGTAGGCGTGGTACTCGTGATTGTGAACGTACTTGAGCTGCCCGCCCTGGCGGATGGTCTTGCGCGGAATCCAGGCATCGCGCGCCAGCAGCTCCTGCTGAAGCTGGAGTTCGGCGAAACCGGTGCCCTCGATGCGCGACATCATGCCGTCGAAGCACAGCGCCATGACCTCGGACGACAGTCCCACCGCCTCGAACAGCTGCGAGCCGCGATAGGAGGCCAGCGTCGAGATGCCCATCTTGGAAAGGATCTTGAACAGCCCCTTCTGCAGCCCCTTGCGATAGTTCTCGCGGGTATCCGCCGGATTGCCGGTGAGTTCGCCGCGGCGATGCATGTCGGCCATCACCTGGTAGGCCAGGTACGGGTAGACCGCCGTCGCGCCGACCCCGAACAGCACCGCCATCTGGTGGGCGTCGCGGGCGTAGCCGGTCTCGACCACGATATTGACCCGCGGGCGCAGCGCCAGGCGGCCGAGATGATGATGGATCGCGCCGGTGGCCAGCGCCGGGTGGATCGGCAGCTTGCCTTTCTCGAGCTCGGCGTCGGACAGCACCAGAATCACTGACCCATCGCGCGCTGCCTGCTCGGCCTGTTCGCACAGCGCCAGCAGCGCCTGCTTGAGACCCGCCTGCCCGAGATCGTAATTCAGCGTCAGGGTTTGGCTGCGAAACGCCGGATCGTCCTGGGTGACCAGCGCGGTGAACTTGCGCGGCGAGAGCACCGGGGTGGTCAGGATCAGCCGGTGGGCGTGCTCGGGGGTCGCCTCGAAGACGTTGAGCTCGGCGCCGCAGCAGGTTTCCAGCGACATCACGATCGCTTCGCGCAGCGGATCGATCGGCGGATTGGTGACCTGGGCGAACTTCTGGCGGAAATAGTCGGTCAATAGCCGGCTCTGGCGCGACAGCACCGCCATCGGCGTATCGTCGCCCATCGAGCCGACCGCCTCCTGGCCGCTCTCGGCCAGCGGGCGCAGCAGCTGCTCGCGCTCCTCGTTGGTGACCTGGAACATCTTCTGGTAGATGCTCAGCGCATCGGGCTCGAACGGCTGGAAGCGCGCCAGCTCGGTGAGCGCCGACTCCAGATAGTGGGCGTGGTCCTTGAGCCAGCGCTTGTACGGATAGGCCGACTTGAGACGGTTGTCGACGTCGGCGGTGTGCAGCACCTGGCCGGTCTCGGTATCGATGCCCAGGATCTGGCCCGGCCCCACCCGGCCCTTGGCGACCACCTGCTCGGGCTGGTAGTCGTGCACGCCGATCTCCGAGGACAACGTGATGTAGCCGTTGTCGGTGATCACCCAGCGCGCCGGGCGCAGGCCGTTGCGGTCGAGCATGCACACCGCGTGGCGGCCGTCGGTCATCACCAGGCCGGCGGGGCCGTCCCACGGTTCCATGTGCATGGAGTTGTATTCGTAGAAGGCGCGCAGCTCGCCGTCCATGGTCTCGACGTTCTGCCAGGCCGGCGGGACCATCATGCGAATGGCGTTGTACAGGTCCATGCCGCCGGTCATCAGCACCTCGAGCATGTTGTCCATGCTCGAGGAGTCGGAACCGCGGGTGTTGACGATCTCGTCGAGCTCGGTGATGTCGGGCAGCAGCGCGTTGACGAAGTTTTCCTTGCGCGAGTTGGCCCAGCCGCGATTGGCCTCGATGGTGTTGATCTCGCCGTTGTGGGCGAGGAAGCGGAACGGCTGGGCCAGCGGCCAGCGCGGCGCGGTATTGGTCGAGAAGCGCTGGTGGAACACGCAGATCGAGGTCTCGAGACGCGCATCGCCCAGGTCGCGATAGAAGTTCGGCAGGTCCACGGGCATCATCAGGCCCTTGTAGGACACCACCTTGGTCGACAGCGAGCAGACGTAGAAGTCCTCGTCGTCGCGCAGCGTCTCTTCGGCCTGGCGGCGCGCCATGAACAGATCGACGTTGAACGCCTGGTCGAGACGATCGTCGCTGGGCTCGACGAAGATCTGGCGAATCCGCGGCAGGCACTCGAGCGCCATCGGCCCGCACACCTCCGGGTCGACCGGCACGTCGCGCCAGCCGCGCACGCTGACGTGGCGGGCCGCCAGTTCGGCCTCGAGCACCTCGCGGGCGCGCGCCTCGCGAGCGTCGTCGTCGGGCAGGAAGATGCACCCCACGGCAAAGCGCGCGCCCAGCTCGACGCCCAGCGAATCGCGCGCCAGGGCACGCATGAAACCCATGGGCATGGTGAACAGCAGGCCGCAGCCGTCGCCGGTCTTGCCGTCGGCGGCGATCCCGCCCCGGTGAGTCATGCAGGTCAGCGACTCGATGGCGGTTTTCAGCAGGTCGTGGCTGGCCTGGCCTTGCATATGGGCGATCAGGCCGAAGCCACAGTTATCGCGGAACTCGCCAGGCTGGTGGAGACCTCTCATCATGGGCGTGCCTCACAGAAATCCAGGGGACTTGTGTCCAGATTGAAAGCGCGGTATATTTTTTCGTTTTTTATAATTTTTACGGCCATTTATTCGACCGCGTTCGGGCGCCAAAAGGCCGACCAGAATAGCCAGTCTCGACCCCGAGCGCAATTCCCGCACGCATTGCCCGCCGAAAGAAACTCCCCGAAAAACGCGTGCTTAGCGTCATTCCAGCGATAATTACCAAGCCACTCAATGGCTTAGCAATGTCATTCCGGCAACCGCAAGACCGGCCGTTGTCGCGACGCCTGCGTCGCACGCTCAGCGACAATAACGCTCTTTCCTCATGCCAATTCAGCATACGTCATGCGAATAGAGGCAACCAGCCGGTGCATTATCCACGACCCGACAGCCGCCCGACACAAAAAAACCCGCCGGGTTTCCAGGCGGGTTTTGGCGAAGCGATGCCGGATTCAGGCGCGCGGATAGCTCTCGATGAACGCCCGCAGCTCATCCGGCGGGAGGCGATCATGGATGCACGCCTGGCCAAGCGCGCTCAGCAATACCAGGCGAATCCTTGCATCGAGGTTCTTCTTGTCGAGGCGCATGCGCGCAATGAAGTCGTCGGCGCTCATCGCCGCCGGCGCGGCGGTGGGCAGGCCGGCGGCACGCAGCAGTGCCTCGCTGCGCGCCACATCGTCGCCGCTCAGCCAGCCGAGCCGCTGCGACAGCGCGGCGGCCATGGCCATGCCGCTGGCCACGGCCTCGCCGTGCAGCCAGACGCCGTAGCCCTGGTGCGCCTCGATGGCATGGCCGAAGGTATGCCCCAGGTTGAGCAGCGCGCGTACCGCCTGTTCGGTCTCGTCCTCGGCGACGATCGCCGCCTTGGTCGCGCAGCTGCGCAGGATCGCATCAATGAGCAGCGCGTCATCCAGCTCGCGCAGCGCCGACACGTTGGCTTCCAGCCAGCCCAGGAACTCGATATCGCGAATCAACCCGTACTTGATCACCTCGGCCAGCCCCGCCGACAGCTCGCGGGGCGGCAGGCTTTTCAGGGTGGCGGTGTCGACGAGCACCGCGCGGGGCTGCCAGAAGGCGCCGATCATGTTCTTGCCGCGCGGATGATTGACGCCGGTCTTGCCGCCCACCGAGGAATCGACCTGGGCAAGCAGCGTGGTGGGCGCCTGAATGAAGGCCACGCCGCGCTGATAGCAGGCCGCGGCATAGCCGGTCATGTCGCCGATCACGCCGCCGCCGAGCGCGATCAGCGTGCAGCGGCGGTTGAAGCCGGCCTCGAGCAGGGCGTCCCAGATGCGCTCCACCGAGGCCAGAGTCTTGGTCTGCTCGCCGTCGGGCAGGATCACCTGGCGCACTGTCAAATCCTCGCCGAGCCCGCGCTTGAGGGCATCCAGATATAACGGTGCGACGGCTTCGTTGGTGACGATCATCACCTGACTGCCGGCCAGGTAAGGGCGCAGATGCGCGGGATTGCCGAGCAGATCCGGGCCGACGTGGATCGGATAGCTGCGCTCGCCGAGCTCGACGGTCAGGGTGCGAATGGCAGGAGCGGCGAGCGTGGACATGGCATCTATACCTTGGCTTGCAGCGGATCGACGAGACGCTCGACACGCTTGAGGATGTCGTTGACGACCGTTCGCGGGCCGCGTCGGTCGGTACGCACCACCAGATCGGCAGTGGCGCGGTACAGCGGGTCGCGCAATTCGAACAGCCCGCGCAATACCGCTTCGGGGTCCTTGTTGCGCAGCAACGGGCGGTTGCGGTCCTTGGCGGTGCGGCGCAACTGCTGCTCGACGGTGGTGTAGAGATAGACCACCGTGCCGCGTTCGCGCAGCGCGCGGCGATTGGCCTCGTTCATCACCGCCCCGCCGCCGGTGGCCAGCACGATTTCCGACAACCCGGTCAGCTCGTCGACCATCGCCACTTCGCGCTCGCGAAAGCCGGCCTCGCCCTCGATGTCGAAGATCCAGGGAATGTCCGCACCGCAGCGCGCCTGGATGGCGTGATCGCTATCCAGGAAATCGCGCTGCAACTCGGCCGCCAGAAGGCGGCCGATGGTGCTTTTGCCGGCCCCCATGGGGCCGACCAGAAAAATATTGGGAAAACCCTGCATCAGCGAATCGCCAGATTGTCCTCGATGATCTTCGGGGTGATGAAGACTAACAATTCTACCTTCTCATTGCTCTCCTCGGTATAGCGGAATAGCTGTCCGAGCACAGGAAGATCGCCGAGAAAGGGCGTCTTGAACAGGTTGCGCAGTTGTTCGGTGGTCAGAATGCCGCCCAGCACCACCGTTTCGCCGTTGTTGACCAGCACCTGGGTCTGGATCTCGTTGGTGTCGATGGCCGGCGCGCCGGCGAAGCTGGTGTCCGAGACATCGTCGTTCTTGACGATCAGGTCCATGATGATGCGGTCGTCAGGCGTGATCTGCGGGGTGACTTCCAGCGACAGCACCGCCTCCTTGAACTCGACGTTGGTCGCGCCGCTCGAGGTCGCCTCCTGGTAGGGGATTTCCTGACCCTGCTTGATGACCGCGGTCTGCTGATTGGCGGTGATCACCTTGGGCTGCGAGATGGTCTGACTCTTGCCCTCGCTTTCCAGCGCGCGCAACTCGAGATCGAGCAGGATATCCCCCGATAGATAGCCGAAGCTGAACGCCGAGGCGGGACTGACGTCGTTGCCCAGATCGACCGCCAGGCCGCCGCCGTAGGAGGCCGGGTCGTTGCCGGTGGTGGGTACCGTCGAGGCATTGCCGTCCGCGGCCCCGCTGAGATCGAACCGGCTGCCCGCGGGCGACGACAGCCCCCAGTTGACGCCCAGTTCCTGAGCGGCGCTGTCGCGGGCAATGACGATACGCGCCTCGATCTGCACCTGGCGCACCGGGATGTCGAGCTGATCGAGCGTCCGGCGGATCGCCTCGATCTGCTCGGGGGTTTCCTGCAGCAGCAACGTATTGGTGCGCGCATCGACGCTCACCCGGCCGCGCTCGGAAAGCAGCCCCAGGCCATCCGCGCCACGCAGCAGGCTGGCCAGTTCTTCGGCCTTGGCATAGCGCACCTGGATGTACTGGGTGGTCAGCGGCGCGAGTTCCTGCTGCTGGGCCTGGGCCTCGAGCTCCTGACGTTCCATCGCCGCCAGTTCATTGGCGGGGGCGACCACCAGCACGTTGCCCGACTGGCGACTGGCCAGCCCGCGGCTCTTGAGCACCAGATCGAGCGCCTGGTCCCAGGGCACGTCCTGCAGGTTGAGGGTAACGCTACCTTGCACGCTGTCACTGGCGACCACGTTGAGCCCGGTGAACTCGCCGATGATCGACAGCACTTCGCGGACCTGGATGTCCTGGAAGTTCAGCGTGATGCGCTTGCCGGTGAACGGGAAACGCTCGCGCTCCTGCTCGCGCTGTTCGGCGCGGCTGACCGGCTTGGCCTCGATGATCAGCTGCCGGCCGCTCTGGGTCGACAGCAGCGTGTACTCGCCGCGGGTGGTGATTGCCAGGGTCGTGTTCTGGGCGCCGCCCTGCGGCACGATACGCTGCATCGGCGTGCCGAAATCGCTGACGTCGAGCACCTGGTTCCACTCAGCCGGCAGCGCGACGCCATCGAGGGTCGCGACGATCCGCCCGCCGCGCTCGTTGACCCGGGTATCGACGCCCTCGCGGTCGAGCGTCACCACCAATCGGCTGGCGTCGTCGTCGCCGCGCCGGAAATCGATGTCGGTGATCCGCGACACCTGCGAGTTTGATACCCCAGGCGACGCCCGGGGCGTCGCGGGCTCGTCGGCGCTGGCGCGGCGCGCGCTCGGCATCGAATCGTCGATGCCCTCGCCCAGACGCAGCATCAGGGTGTTGCCCTGCTCGCGAGTGGCGTAGGGAAGCGCCTGGTTGAGCGTCAGCACCAAGCGGGTACGATCGCCCGCCGACAACGCCACGAGACTATCGACCCCGGCGAGACCCAGCTCGAAGCGTCGCTGATCGAGTTCATTGACGGTATCCATCAGGTCGATGGCCAGGCGCGGCGGTGAGTCGATGCGATAGCCACGAACCTCGGGGACCCCGTCCGAGAAGCGCAGCATGACGTCGAGCTGACCGTCGCTACGCTGCTCGAAATCCATGCCGGTCAACGTCGACGCGGCCAGTGCCGGCCCCGCCAACGCACACAGCCCTGCCGTCAGCAGCGTGCCAATCAATCCCCTCATGTCGTTCCCCTGTAACCGGCTTCGCGGCGGGTCAACCCCGTTGCCGTGATTCGGCGTTGTTATCGAGCGAAAGCGTGCGGCGGCGTTCTATCCAGCCGCCCTGGCCATTGGAGACGATCTCCACCAGATAAATGTCGCGATCGGTAATCGTGCTGATGCGCCCGTAGTCGGTGCCGATGTACATGCCGGCATAGACGCGATGCACCTTGCCCTCGGGATCACGCACCAGTGCCGAATTGCGCCCGTCGATCGCCAGCGTGCCGACCAGCGTCAGCGAGTCGAGCGTGAAACGTTCGAGCGCCTCGCGGGGACGGCTCAGGTCCGGCTTCAAGTCGTTGCCGCTGGCCGCCGCATCGTCGCCGGCCGGCCGTTCCGGCTGGAACGGGCTGCGCGAGCCTGCCTGATCGTAGGTGACCGGCTGATAGACGGGGGTCTCGGGCAATGCCGGCAGCTCGCCGCTGGGCTTGGCACGCAGGCTCGCCAGGCGCTGGTCGAGCGCATCGAGCCGGGCGTCGCTGCACCCGGCCAGCAGCGCCACTACGAGCAGCGCCACTACGAGCAGCGCGAAACAGCGGGACCTGCGCGTCATGGCACCTTCTCCTCGGCCGCGTCGGCCGCCGGTGCGCGGTGGTTGTAGGTCTTGGCCAGTATCGACAGGCGCAGGGTGTCCTCGCCCTCGACCGGCTCCAGCGTGAAATCATGCAGGGTGACGATGCGCGGCAACCCGGCGACCCCCGAAAGGAACGCGGCGATGCGGTGATAGTCGCCCTGCACCTGGATATCGAACGGCTGCTCGATGTAGAACTCCTGGACCACCGGGCTGCGCAGGCGGATAAAGTCGATGGCCAGC
Source organism: Halomonas sp. IOP_31 (assembly GCF_021151495.1). Classification (NCBI taxonomy): domain Bacteria; kingdom Pseudomonadati; phylum Pseudomonadota; class Gammaproteobacteria; order Oceanospirillales; family Halomonadaceae; genus Halomonas; species Halomonas sp. IOP_31. Next base: position 45,510 of record NZ_JAIRBP010000021.1, read on the forward strand.
TGGTTTTCCAGTGCGGTGTCGCTGATGCTGTCGAGCAGCGACGGCACCTCGGCGCCGGTCGGCAGCATCTCCAGCAGCTCGGCCATGCGCGACTCCAGGGTCGCCATCTGCGCGCGCATCGCCGGCAGGTTGGCAGCCTGGTAGGCCTTGCTCTCGTATTGCTGAAGCAGCGCCCGCTCCTGCTCGCGCGCCTGTTCGAAACGTGCCAACTTGGGCGCGGCGAGAAAGTGATAAACGCCCCAGAACAGCAACGCCAGCGTCAGCGCGCAACACAGCGCCTGCAGCGACAGCGGCCAACGCCCGGCCTCGCGCAGGTCGAGCTCGCGCCAGTCGACGTTGCGCAGACGTTGCCATTCGGCCTTCATGTTGCCGTTCATGGCTGCGCCTCCTGAACCAGGGTCGACTCGCCGGGGACCTCGGCGACGGTCATGTCGAAGCGCCGCAGTCCGGCGTCGTTGGCCTCGACTGCCGCCAGCGTCGGCACGCCGAGCACCTCGCGGGTGGCCAGTGCGCGCATCTGGTCGGAGACCTGACGGTTGGTCTCGGCCAACCCGGCGAGCCGCAACCGTTCGCCCTCCCGCGACACCCGCGTGTAGTAGACGCCGTCCTCGAGGCTGGTCGCCAGTTGATTGAACACGCGCACCGTCTGCGGACGGCTGAACTGCAGCTCGCGAATCAGCGCGATCTGGGTCAGCATCTGTTCACGAGTCTCGCGAAACTCGCGCAGCGTAGTGATGTCGCGATCGAGCTGCTGGCTTTGCGACTCGACGTAGCCGTTACGCTGCAGTTGAACGTCGAGTTGCTGCTGGTAGAGGCTCGACACCAGCCAGCCGGCACCGACACCCACCAGCGCCGAAAGGCCGAGGATCAACTGGAAGCGCTTGCTGCGCCGTTCGCGACGCGCCTCGCGCCAGGCCAGCAGATTGATTTCGATGGTCATGAGCGCACCCTCATCGCCAGCCCGCAGGCGGTGAGCATTGCCGGTGCGTCGCTGGCCAGGGTATGGATGTCGATACGCGAATTGATCGCCATGCGCAGGAAGGGATTGGCCACCTCGATCGCCAGGCCGCTGTCCTCGCTCAGCCGCTCCTTGAGCCCGGGAATCACGCTCGAGCCCCCCGCCAGGATCAGCTGGGTAACCTCGGGATTGCGGCCCGCCGTGTAATAAAGCTGCAACGAGCGCCCGATCTGCTGGGCCAGCGTATCCAGAAAGGGACTGAGCACGTCATGCTGATAGTCGCCCGGCAGGCCGCCACGCTTCTTGGCAAGCCCGGCCTCCTCGAAGCTCAAGCCGTAGCGGCTGCGAATCTCCTCGGTCAACTGGCGGCCGCCGAACACCGTGTCGCGGCTATAGATGATGCGCCCGCCGCGCAGCACGTGGAAGGCGTTCATGTTGGCGCCGATGTCGACCAGCGCCACGCATTGATCGTCGCCGACGTGGGGGAATTGATGGCGCAGTTCGCCGAAGGCCCGCTCGGTGGCGAAGGTCTCGACATCGACCGCGGCCGGCTCCAGGCCGGCCTGCATCACCGCTTCGGTCAACTGGCTGACGTCCTGCTGGCGGCATGCCACCAGCAGCACGTCCTGCTGATCGGCGAACCGCGCGTTCAACCCCAGGCGCTGGAAATCGAAGGCGACCTCGTTGAACGGAAAGGGAATGTGCTTGTCGGAATCAAGTTGAATGCGCGCCTCGATCTCGTCCTCGCTCAGCGAGCCCGGCAGGGTCAGGGTCTTGGTGATCGCCGCGCTGGCGGGAACGGCGACGGCGACCTGCCGGGAATGCGGTCGCGCATGATCGACGGCGCGGCGGATGGCCTCGACGACTTCGCTCATCTGGCGAATGCGGCGTTCGACGACCACGCCTTCGCGCAGCGGGCGCACCGCGTAGCTGTCGACCCGGTAGTGACGGCCAGCCTGCTTGAGTTCGATCAGCTTGACGGTAGCCGACGTGATATCGATGCCGACCAGTCCCTTGCCGGACTTGTCCAGACCCAACAATGGCGTACCCCTGCGCAATCAGTTCGCGTTATTTGCGTTATCGTTATATCGGCTGAAAGCAGCAAAAGCTTCAGTCCCCTGCGGGTGAGATTACCTGATGTACAGCGCATTTACACATCAGAGCCGGCGTTTTGTCGTCAACGCTGGTTCATGGCAGCGCAGCTTCCTATAATGCGCAGTTCAATGGATAGTTCCGCTCTTCGCAGCCCGACCGCCACCCGAACACCACGGACATTGTCATTTCATGAAGCTCTTTAGACGCCTGCTGATCTCGGCCCTTTGGCTACTGCTATCCCTGAGCGCTGCGGGAGTGCTGGCCGTCATCGGCGCCGCGCTGTATTTCGCCCCCGGCCTGCCCGATGTACGCCAACTCCAGGGCTATGAACTGCAGACTCCGCTGCGCATCTACACCCGCGACGACAAGCTGATCGGCGAATTCGGCGAGCAGCGACGCAAGCCGGTCGATTTCGAGACGGTCCCTCAGGACATGGTCCAGGCATTCCTGGCCGCCGAGGATGCCCGCTTCTTTGAACATTTCGGGGTCGACCCCAAGGGCCTGGCACGGGCCGCCGTCGAACTCGTCTTCAGCGGCGGCGACATCCAGTCCGGCGGCAGCACCATCACCATGCAGGTGGCGCGCAACTACCTGCTGACCCTGGACAGAACCTTTACCCGCAAGATCCGCGAGATCCTGCTGTCGCTGCAGATGGAGCAGATCCTGTCCAAGCAGGAGATCTTCGAGCTCTACGTCAACAAGATCTACCTGGGCCAAGGCGCCTACGGGATTGCCGCCGCCGCCACCACTTACTACGACAAGCCGTTGGCCGAGCTGAGCCTGGCCGAGAAGGCGATGATCGCCGGCCTGCCCAAGGCGCCTTCGGCCCTCAACCCACTGAGCAATCCCGAGCGTTCGTTGATCCGCCGCAACTGGATCCTCTATCGCATGCGCGAACTGGGCTATATCGACCAGAGCGCCTACCAGCGGGCCGTCAAGCAGCCCATCACCGCTCGCGAACAAACCACCCGGGTCGAGGTCGAAGCGCCCTACGTTGCCGAAATGGCCCGCCAGTTCGCCGTCGAGCGCTTCGGCGACACGGCCTATACCGGCGGTTATCGGATCACCACCACGCTGGACAGCAAATTGCAGACCGACGCCCGCCAGGCACTGATCCAGGGCCTGATCGACTACGACCGGCGCCACGGCTGGCGCGGCGCCGAGCAGACCGACATCCCGACCAGCCTGGTCGAGGCCCAGGACAATACCCAACAGGAAGGTCTCGAGGAAGAATTGGCCGAGTCCGATGAGATCATCAAGACTGCCCGTCAGGCGGCACAGAGCAGCGAGGTCAAGGTCGCCGGCATCGACGGCGATGTCAGCAATTGGCTCAAGGTGCTCGAACGCACCCCCGATCTCGGCCCGTTACAGCCGGCCATCGTGGTCTCCACCGACGCGCGCCAGATGCAAGTGCTGACCCAGCAGGCCAAGCTGGTGACCCTCGACTGGAACGGCCTGAAGTGGGCGCGCGACTACAAGAGCCCCAAATGGCGCGGTGAGGTGCCTGCCAACGCCGCAGCGATCGCCAAGCGCGGCTCGCTGGTACGCATTCTCGAGACCGACGACGGCTGGCGTCTGTCGCAGAAACCCGGCACCGAGGGCGCGATCGTCGCTCTCGACCCCCAGGACGGCGCGATCCGCGCGCTGCAAGGCGGCTTCAGCTTCGCGGCCAGCAGCTTCAATCGCGTCACCCAGGCCCAGCGCCAGGCCGGTTCGATCTTCAAGCCGTTCATCTATCTGGCGGCGTTACAGGAAGGCAACATGACTGCCGCCACGGTGGTCAACGACGCGCCGGTGGTAATGAGCGACATGGGCGGCTCCTGGCGCCCCGAGAATGCCGAAGGCGAATTCCAAGGGCCGACCCGGTTACGCGTGGGGCTTTACGAGTCGCGCAACCTGGTGACGATCCGGGTGCTGCAGACGCTCGGGCTGGACAAGGCGCTGCGCTTTCTCGAGCGTTTCGGTTTCGCCGAGGACCGCCTGCCCAACGGCCTGTCGCTGGCGCTGGGCAGCGCCTCGCTGAGCCCGCTGGAGATGGCCAATGCCTACGCGATCCTTGCCAACGGCGGCTTCAAGGTCTCGCCCTGGTACATCCAGCGCGTCGAAAAGACCGGCGAGCAACAGCCATTGCTCGAATATACGCCTCAGGTCGCCTGCCGCGATTGCAGCACCGAGGCCGACGAGGTCGGTATCGACGGCAAGCGCTATCCGCTCGCCCCCCGGGTGGTCGATCCGCAGGCCCTGTACATCCTGCGCGACATCCTGCGCGACGTCATCGAGCGCGGTACCGGTCGCGGCGCGCTGGATCTCGAGCGCAGCGACATCGTCGGCAAGACCGGCACCACCAACGATCAGCGCGACGCCTGGTTCTCGGGTTTCAACAACCAGCTGGTCGCTACCGTGTGGGTCGGCAAGGACAACAACGAGAGTACCGGTGAATACGGCTCACAGGCGGCCTTGCCGATCTGGAAGCTGTTCATGCGCCAGGCTCTGAAGGGCACTCCCGAGATCGTTCCAGAACGTCCCGCGGGTATCGTCACGGCGCGCATCGACCCGGATACCGGGCGGCGCCTGCAAGACGACCAGCCAGGTGGAATCGAGGAGATCTTCCGCGAAAGCAACCTGCCCGACTACGAGCCGCAGCGCATCGACAGCGAACTGGAGGACAGCAGCGGCTCGCAGGGGACCGGCACCTACGAAGCCATTTTCTGAGCACGCCAGCACAGGCGCCAGCTTGTCCGTGTCCGCCGGGCTCATACGCGCCGGTGGACACGGATACGACGTGAGAACCAGGAGTCCCATCATGCCGCGGCTGATCGCCACAGCAACGCAGACACCGGTCCTGAGCGCCGCGACGGCCGTGTTGAGCCTGCTGTGTTCGCCCCTGACAGCAGCGCAGGATTCGCTGTTCTACGCGCCCCCGGAGCCTGAAGACGACGCGCCGGAATTCACCGGTCAGGCCGAGCTCGGCTACACCAGCCTGTCGGGCAACACCGATAGCTCGACGCTGCTCGCCAAGGGCCGCCTGACCTGGCTGACCGGGCATTGGACCCAGACCCTGCGCGCCGAGACGCGCAAGGTCGAGGAAAACGACAACACCAGCGCCGAGCAGTATCTGCTCGGCGGGCGCGAACGCTACGATCTCGAGGGGCCGCATTATCTGTTCGGCTTCACGCGCTGGGAAAAGGATCGCTTCAGCGGTTACGACTATCAGTTCACGACCATCGCCGGCTATGGCCGCCAACTGCTCGCCGGTCCCGATCATGTGCTGTCATTGGAAGCCGGCCCGGGCTATCGCCATGACGAGCTGGAAAGCGGCGAAGGGGATGATCTGGCGGTAGGCTACGGCGCCCTGGATTACCAGTGGAACTTCAGCGAAGGCTCCAGCTTCCAGCAGGAACTCTCCGTCGAAGGCACCGCTCAGAATGTCACCACTCGCGCCTTCTCGGCGGTGACCGCACAGCTCAACGCCCATCTCGCGTTACGCCTGTCCCACGAGATCGAGCGCAACTCGCAGCCCCCCGAAGGCGCCAGTTCCAATATCGATCGCACCACCGCGGCGTCACTGCTGTATCGCTGGTAGCCGATCGTTCAAATCCTGAGGCATCAGAGCCTGACGAAAAAGCCGGCCCAGAAGGGGCCGACTTGCTTGTGCGCTCGCGCTATCGTGTCAACCTTGCCAACGCCATGGCTCAGCCGCCGTAGACATCCTCGACGCGGGTCAAGGGATAGTGCGGCGGAAACGGCCGACGCGCCACGCCGGAATCGACCGCCGCTCGCGCCACCGCCGAGGCGACCCGGTCGAGCAATCGCGCGTCCATCGGCGTGGGAATGATGTAGCCGCGACCGTATTCCAGCGCATCGACCTCGTAGGCCTCGAGCACCGCCTGCGGCACCGGCTCGCGCGCCAGGTCGCGCAGTGCATAGACCGCGGCCAGCTTCATTTCTTCGTTGATGCGCGTGGCACGCACGTCCAGCGCACCGCGAAAGATGAACGGGAAACCCAGCACGTTGTTGACCTGGTTGGGAAAGTCGGAACGGCCGGTGGCCATGATCACGTCGTCGCGGGTCTCATGGGCGAGATCGGGGTGGATCTCCGGGTCGGGATTGGAGCAGGCGAACACGATCGGGCTGGCGGCCATCCTGCCGAGCTGCTCGGCGCTCAGCAGGTTGGGCCCCGAGAGCCCCACGAACACATCGGCGCCGTCGATCGCCTCGTCGAGGGTCCGCAGCGCGGTCTCGGTGGCGAACATCGCCTTGTATTCGTTGAGGTCGCTGCGCCCGCTATGGATCACCCCCTTGCGATCGAGCATGTAGATGTTCTCGGTCCGCGCGCCGCAGGAGACCAGCAGCTTCATGCAGGCGATCGCCGCCGAACCGGCGCCCAGACAGACGATGCGCGCCTGATCGATGGGCTTGCCGGCGATCTCCAGCGCATTGAGCATGCCCGCGGCGGTGACGATGGCGGTACCGTGCTGGTCGTCGTGGAAGACCGGAATGTCACACTGCTCGATCAGCGTGCGCTCGATCTCGAAGCACTCGGGGGCCTTGATATCCTCGAGATTGATGCCGCCCCAGGTGCCGGCGATACGCGAGACGGTGTCGATGAACGCCTGCGGGCTTTCGGCGTCGACCTCGATATCCACCGAATTGATCCCGGCGAAACGCTTGAACAGTACGCCCTTGCCCTCCATGACCGGCTTGCTGGCCCGCGGACCGAGATTGCCCAGCCCGAGAATCGCGCTGCCGTCGGAGATCACCGCGACCAGGTTGCCCTTGCCGGTGTACAGGTAGGCGTTCTCGGGGTCCCTGGCGATCTCGCGGCAAGGCTCGGCCACGCCCGGGCTGTAGGCCAGCGCCAGGTGCTTGGCGGAACTCGTCGGCTTGGTGATCTCGACGGACAGCTTTCCGGGAAAGGGTTGCGAATGGTAATCCAGGGCGGCCTGCTTCTTGGCGTCTGTCATGCGCTTGGTCCGGTCGGTCGGGAGGTATGCCAGCCAGAATATAGAAAAAAGCTCAGCCCAACAACTTGAGCCAAGTATTTGTCTTGGCAGGCTTTTAAGCGCTAGTTTGAAAACGTTTCCAAGTATTGGCTAGGCGTTATGACCAGTCTCGCCGGCATAACGCGCAGCTTATCGAAAACAGTGTTCTGAAATGTTTCGCGTCGACATCCAGCGCATCCGCTGACTCACGGCGCTACCCGCCTGTCCATCGCTACAGGTTGTCGTCGGTGCGCCGACGGTTGCCGCGATCGAGCCGGTCGATCGCCGCATTGCCCTGGCGCGACAGCGCATCGAGCCGCTCGATCTGCTCGTCGAGACGCGGCAGGGCTTGCTGGCGATAGTGCGAGACGTCGTCCAGCGCCGCCATGACTTCGCGAAAGGCCTCCTCGAGAGTCTCGCGATCCAGCGTCGCCGAGGCCGCACGGCTCTGGATCTCCACGCCCTGCTCGCGCAATGCGCGAGCGGTGCCGGCGATCATCGCCGAGGTCGACTGGTTGAGCGCTTCGACGCGATCGAGCACCAGCCGCTGATTGGCCAGCGCCATGGCCACCGTCACCGCCACGGTGAGCGCCGAGACGGTGACATTGATCGCCCGGTCGACGCCGCGCATCAGCTCGCGGTTGTTGCGAATCACCACCTCCAGCGCCAGCACGCCCTGCTGGCTGACCGCGAGCTGCTGCTGCAGATCGACGATGCGCTGCCGCAGCGGAAACAGCAGTTCCTCCTCGATGAACGTGCGCTGGTCGAGAGTCTCCCGCTGCGGATCGTCGGTGCGCGCCTCGGCGGCGGCGACCAGCCGCCGGTCGATCAGCTGGCCCAGCGCCACCTGGCGCTGCAACTGGCCGGCCATGTCGCGCAGCGCCTGCTGATCGTCGCTCAGGGTCAGGTTGTCGCGGCGCAGCATCTCGCCTCCGGCTTCCAGGTCGTGGATGATCGCATCGAGGGCCTGCTGGGCGTTCTCGAACTTCTGGAAGTAGCGCTGCAGGCGGCTGCCCACCCCCGGCAGGCGTGACAGCACCCGATCGAGCACGCCGCCGCCCAGCGCGTGCTGCTGCGGATCGAGATCCTGCATCCGCGCGCGCAGCTGGGCGAGCGACTCGGCGACCGGCCCGCCCTCGTCGCCCTGACGCGCCAGGCGGCGCAGCGGCGTCTGCAGCATCTCGCTCTGGTGGGCGGCCTGGCGTTGCAGCTCGAGGCCCATCTCGTCGACCGCGCGGCGCGGCTCCTCGCCTTCGCCCGGTCGGAGCAGACCGTCGACGAAGTCGTCGGCCAGTGCCGCCAGCTCGCTCTTTTCGGGATCGCTGTCGCGGCGGTCGTCGGCCGACAGCCCCGCGGCGATCTCCTCCACCGCCGGCAGCGCCAGCCGCCGGTCGTCGTGTTGTTCGTCTCGATCGTCGCTCATCGCTTGGCTCCTCGCGATTGGCACACTCCAATGACGCCTACTGACTGCGGCTGTAGCGCGCCGCCCCCTCGGCGAAGCGGCGCAGATCGCCCAGCGCCCGCTCGGCGGCCACCGAGGCCTGCGGACGCTGGGTCTCGACCCGCGCCAGCGCCACGGCGGTATCGTCCAGCGCCGTCAATGCCGCCTCGTTGCGCGCCGACAGTTCGCGCAGATGGCGCTCGGTGTCGGCGACGAGTTCCAGGCGGCGCTTCAATGCCAGGCGTTCGGCCACACTCAACGTCTGGCGTTCGCGATCCAGCCGGCGCCTGACGAAGTCACCGTCGACGCCGGCCACGCTGCGCGCCTGGGCGGCCATCCGGGTAAGGTTGTCCACCGCACCCAGGCAGACCTCGTTGACCAGCCCATGGGCGCGCTGATAGGCCAGTTCGGTGCGCTCGAAACGCGCCGCGAGCAGCGTCTCGACATGTCGGTAGCGGCTGTACAGCCGGTCGGCCTGCACCGCCACGTCCTCGCGGGAGAGCGCAAGCAGTTCGCCCTTGGCCGCGCACAGCGCGCGCACCACCTCGTCGGCGTCGGCCGGCGGATGCTCCGGGTCGAGACTCAGCCCCCCGCGCTCCTGCGCCTCGCGCTGGCGTTCGGCGCGCTGCCGCGAGTCCTCGGCCGCCTGGCGTCGGGCCCGGCGCCGTGCCCGCCAGCGCTGCCACCAGTTGCGCGCGCGGCGTTCCAGCGGCAGCTCGACGGCGATCGCCACCAGCCCCACCAACCAACCGGCCAGCGACGGATCGAAGCCGCCCCACAACGAGGTCAGCCAGAACACGAACGCCACGAACGGCACCAGCAGCCAGTAGCGCACGATCACCTGGATGCGGTTGGGGTCGAGTTCCGCCAACGCCAGCCGCGGGCTGGCCATGCCGATCAGAAACCACGGCAGGCAGGTGACGAACAGCCCGTAGGCCAAGCCTTGCAGAAATCCCAGCATACGATGCGGTTCCGCCAACCAGGGTAGGAGAGGATGATTGTAGGGAAGGCCCGGCGCGGGATAAAGCGGCGCCGCGCTCGAGGATGGCATTTCAGCGGCGATCGCCGTCGAGCGCCCACCAGGCGGGCAGCAGCCGCGCCACCCGCGGCTCGCCGAAGCGATCGTCGATCAGGTGCACGCTGCCGCGATCCTCGGGCGCGCGAATCACCCGCCCGGCGGCCTGGACCACCTTCTGCACGCCGGGATACAGGTAGGCGTAATCGTAGCCGCGGCCGAACCGAGTCTCGAGGCGTCGGCGAAACTGCTCGGTGACCGGATTGACCTGGGGCAGCCCCAGCGTGGCGACGAAAGCGCCGATAAGCCGCTCTCCGGCCAGGTCGATGCCTTCGCCGAACGCCCCGCCGAGTACCGCGAAGCCGATCCCTCGGCCGTCCGCGGCGAAGCGTTCGACAAACGCCTGACGCTCGGTCTCGTCCATGCGCCGCGACTGTCGCCACAGCGGAATCGCCGGAAACTCGGCGGCGAAGCGCTCGGCGACCTGATCGAGGTAGGCGTAACTGCTGAAGAACGCCAGGTAATTGCCCGGGCGACGGCGATACTGCGTGGCCATCAGCGCGGCGATCGGCTCAAGCGACGCGGGCCGGTCGGCGTAGCGGGTGGAGATCGTGCGCACCCGCTGCACGCTCAACTGCTCGGCCGTGAACGGCGAGGCGGATTCCAGCCAGGGCGTGGCATCCGGCAGGCCGAGCAGGTTGCGATAATAGTCGGCCGGGCCGAGGGTCGCCGAAAACAGCACCGCGCTGTGCGCGGCGGCGAAGCGCGGGGCGAGAAAGCCGGCGGGCACCACGTTGCGACAGCACAACCGCGAGAGCCGCGCGCCGCGCCGCCCGTCCCGCAGCGTCACGTCGTACAGCGACCGATCGTCGTACAGTTCGCTCAGCCGCGCCAGATGCAGGGCATCCAGATAGAAACGCTGCAGCTCGCTGTCCAGCGCGAACGGCTGCTCGCTATGGTAATCGCCGATCGCCGCGGTCAGGCCTTGCAACGCGCCCAGCAGGCGCTGCGGCGGCCCGTCGAGCACCTGATAGTCGTCATTGGCCGTACTATCGTCCGCATCGTCCGCCTCGCCGTTGAGCGCACGCCACTGGCGCCCGACGCGTTCGAGCGGCTTCTTGAGCGCCGCCGGGGCGCTGCGCTTGAGTGCCCGCAGCGCGCCCTGGTCCAGCTCGGCGGTGTACATGCCGCGCCCGCGCTCGACCAGGTTGTGGGCCTCGTCGACCAGCAGCGCGACGCGCCACTGATTCTCGACCGTCAGCGCGTAGAGCATGGCGTGCAGGTCGAAATAGTAGTTGTAGTCGCCGACCACCACGTCGCACCAGCGCGCCAGCTCCTGGCCCAGGTAATACGGACAGACGCCGTGCTCAAGCGCGATCTCGCGCAGTGCCGCACGCTCGAGCCGGCCGTGGCGCACCGCCGCCGCGCGGGCTTCGGGCAGACGGTCGTAGAAACCGCTGGCCAGCGGGCAGGAATCGCCGTGACAGGCCTTGTCGGGGTGTTCGCAGGCCTTGTCGCGGGCGGTGAGCTCGAGCACGCGCAGCGCCGTCGGGGCGGCCTCCGTCCGCTCCCAAGCGGGCGAGAGCGTGGCCAATGCGTCGAGCGCCAGCCGCCGTCCCGGGGTCTTGGCGGCCAGGAAGAACAGCCGGTCGAGGCGCTGACGCGGCATCGCCTTGAGCATCGGGAACAGCGTGCCCAGCGTCTTGCCGATGCCGGTGGGCGCCTGCAGCATCAGGCAGCGTCCGGTACCTGCCGCCTTGTAGACCGACTCGGCCAGTTCGCGCTGGGCGGGCCGGAACCCGGCATGCGGAAAGCCCAGCGCCTCGAGGGCGGCGTCGCGGCGCCGACGGTGGGCAAGTTCCTGCTCGGCCCAGGCCAGAAAGCGCCGGCACTGCTCCGTGAAGAACGCCTCGAGCGTCGCGGCGTCGAAGGTCTCCTCGATCGGCGTCTCGCGCTGGCTGACCACGTCGAGATAGACCAGCACCAGGCGCACCTCGGCGAGTTCCCTCGCCCGGCACAGCAACGCGCCGTAGACCTTGACCTGCGCCCAGTGCAGACGACGATGGTTGTCGGGCATCGACGCCAGCTCGCCGCGGAAGGTCTTGATCTCCTCGAGCCGGTTGCGGGCCGCGTCGTAGCCGTCGGCGCGCCCGCGCACCGCGAGCGCGCCATACTCGCCGGCAAGCGCGATCTCGCGCTGGTAGCCGGCGCCGCGCCGCGCGGCGACCAGCGCATGGCCGGCGATGCCCTCCTGGGCGGTCGGCGACGGCGTGAAGCGCAGGTCGAGATCGCCGCCGCGCGCGGTGAACTCGCACAGCGCCCGCACCGCTACGCGATAACTCAAGTGCGTACCGCCTCGCTCACGACATCGCCCGCGCGCTCGCTCGGCGCCCAGCGTACATGGCAGACGCTGACCGGCATGGCGTGACGCTCGAAGAACGCAAGCCAGCGGCGCTGGTTGTCCTGCAGGCGATCGCCCGGGCCCTTGACCTCGATCATCCGATAGCGGCGCTCGCCCGGCCACAGCTGGATCAGGTCCGGCAGGCCGGCGCGGCTGGCGGGAATGTCGGCCAACAGCCGCTCGAAGCACAGCCGCAAGTGGGCGGCCGGCAGGCAGGCCAACGCCTGCTCGAGCAACGCCTCGGGCAGGCACTCCCAACTGACGAAGGGCGACTGGATGCCCCACTTGTCGGCATGCGTGCGGCGGATGATTTCCTGGTAGGCATCGCTCTCCAGGCTCGCCAGGCAGCCGTCGAACAGCGCGCGCCGGCGCGCATGAAAATCGCCCCGGGCGAGATCCGCCGGGCCGCGTTGGAAGGGGTTGAAGAACGCCCCGGGCAACGGCGCGAAGATCGCCTCCCAGCAGAGCAGCCCGAACAGGCCGCCGATCAGGGCGTTCTCGACATAGTGCACCGGCGCCTCGGGCGTGCCGAGATGGTGCTGCACCGTGCGCTCCACCGACAGCCCGGCGAACGGCAGTTCGAGATCGAATCGCTCGGCGTCGGCCGCCGCGGTCGCCGCCGGACGCGGCAGGCCGAGCCGGCGATGCAGGCGCGGCAACACCCGCGCGAGCTGCTGGCGTTCGGCCTCGCTTTCCGGTTCATGTTCGGCCTCACGCGCCAGTGCCAGCGCCTCATCGAAGCGTTCGAGACGTTCGAGCATGCGCAGCCGCCGGCCGCGGGCGCCGGCGTGAGCGGAGCGCGCATACAGGTCATGCGCGGTCTGCAATTCGTCCTGGCGCTCGCTGTACCGGGCCAGCCGATACAGCAGCTTGGCGCGGCGCGCCTCGAGCCAGGGGTTGGCGTGGGCCGCACGGGGCACGTCGGCGTCGATCGCGCTCACCGGCTCGTCGTCGGCCAGGCGTTGGCGGCAGCGATGTAGATGCAGGCAGTACTCGAGCTCGTCGCGCGAGGCGAAAGCCCGCGACTCGCGCGAGAAGGCGACGCGCTCGTAGCGCGCCATGCCCAGATCGGCAAGCACGAACTCGCTCCAGCCCTGGTGCAGGTTGCCGAAGAACATCAGCCGCAGACGCTCGCACAGTGCATCGACGCGCAGTGCCAGGATGGTCTCGTCCTCGAGTCCCCACGCGGCGAGGGTACGCGGCGGCTCATTGGCTTCGCGCAACGCCGCCAGCCAGTCGCGCTTGCCGGCCTGGCGCAGGCCCAGCCCGGCCAGCCGCTCGCCGAACAACCGCTGCAGCTCAACCTTGGTGAGCAGTGCGAAGAGTTCGTCGAGGGCCAGCGTCGGCGCCGGATCGACCCAGCCACGGGCGGTCAACGGCGTCAGCGCGGGGGCCAGCGACTCGGCCGCGTCGACCTGCGCCGCGCCGATCTCCACGGCGATTTCCGGGTAACTCAGCCTGGAGCGACGAAACAGCACGCCCTTGCGCATGATCAGGCGCACCAGCAGCGCCTGGGAGGCGCGCGGCAACGCGTCGAAGGCGTCGATGAAGGCGCGTTCGTCGTCGCTCAGCACATCGCCGTAGCGCTCGCCCAGCCAGGCGAGCACGCTCTGGAAGTTGACGAGATAGTAGAAGGGATCGTCGAGGGTCTGGCGGGCCATGCGCCACCACGGATAACTGGTTATTCATCCATGATACAAGCCGGCCGCGCCAACGACAATCCGGTTCGGCCGAACCGACTAGGCTCGGCCGGCACGAACGGCGTTAGGGAAACGCTGAATAAATAGGCGAGCGGAATCAAGCGCAAGGCGTACGGAGCACAGGAACCGGAGCATATGGGTATATGTGAGGATTCCGCGCACCGCACAACGCAGCGATTGATCCGCGCAGACATTTATGCAGTTTTCCTCAGCGAAGATCGGGGTTGAGCGTATAGATACCGGTCACGGTGGCCTGCCCCAGGATATGCCCCTGCATCGCGCCCAGCGCTTCGTCGCCGGTGAACTCGCCGCGCATGTCGAGCTTGTCGACGTCGAGCGCATAGACGGTGAAGCGGTAGCGATGCGGCAGTTCGTCGTTCCATGGCGGGCATGGGCCGTCATAGCCGCCGTAGGTGCCGCCCATGTCGGGATCGCCGGCGAGAAAATCGGTAAAGGTGTTGATGCCCGCCAGGCCCAGTTGGCCCTGACCGGGCTGCTTGCCCTTGGGCGTCACGCCGTCCGAGGCCGCACCTTCGTCGATCCGGTGAACGTCGGCGGGAACGTTGAGCAGCACCCAATGATAGAAGTCGACGCGCGGCATGCTCGCCGGCAGGCGTTTGCCCTGCTGGTTGACGTCGGATGGATCGCCCGGTACGTCGGGATCGCAGACGATCACCGCGAAACTGCGCGTGCCCTGGGGGATATCGGTCCAGTGCAGCGCCGGGTTGCGGTTCGGCCCGAGCGTCATCGGCTCGCCGTCGCCGGGCACGCCGAAGGCGAACGTCTCGGGGATCGGCTGCTGGTCCTCGATGCCGTCAACGGTTAACTTCATGATTACCTCCATGGATCGCTGTGCATGATCTCACCAGCCTAGCAGCCTGTCGGACTTAGCGTCGGCAGACAATGGACGCCGCCTGCCGCGGCAGATTTTTGCACCATCATGATGCCTACTTACGGGCTTCTGTGGCCAATATTCTCAAAACGAGCAGCA